>DASZGN010000285.1:0-7961 GCA_035938775.1 Trinickia sp. | reverse complement strand
CGCCGCGCGAGCTCAGCCGCTACAATGGCGGATTCCCGACCAGTCTTACGGCTCGACGCCTTGTTCGCCATGACCTCCATCGCTCCATCCGCCTCGCCTGCGGCAGGCAAGCAATACACGCGCGGCGCCGCATTGCCGGCTCTGCTCGCATCGCACATTCTCATTCTCGACGGTGCGATGGGCACGATGATTCAGCGCTATAAGCTCGACGAAGCGCGCTATCGCGGCGAACGCTTCAAGGACTTCCCGCGCGACGTGAAAGGCAACAACGAGCTGTTGTCGATCACGCAGCCGCAGATCATCGGCGAAATTCACGAGCAGTATCTCGCGGCGGGCGCGGACATCATCGAAACCAACACCTTCGGCGCGACCACCGTCGCGCAGGCCGACTACGGCATGGAAGCGCTTGTGCGCGAGATGAACGTCGCGTCGGCGAAACTCGCGCGCGCCGCGTGCGACAAGTATTCGACGCCCGACAAGCCGCGCTTCGTCGCCGGCGCGATCGGGCCGACGCCGAAGACGGCGAGCATCTCGCCGGACGTGAACGACCCGAGCGCCCGCAATGTGACGTTCGACGAGTTGCGCGCCGCGTACTACGAGCAAGCGCAGGCGCTGCTCGTTGGCGGCGCCGATTTGTTCCTTGTCGAAACGATCTTCGACACGCTCAACGCGAAGGCGGCGCTATTCGCGCTCGACGAGCTGTTCGAGAACACGGGCGAGCGGTTGCCGATCATGATCTCGGGCACCGTCACCGACGCATCGGGCCGCATCCTGTCGGGGCAGACGGTCGAAGCGTTCTGGAATTCGCTGCGCCACGCGAAGCCGCTCACATTCGGGCTGAACTGCGCGCTCGGCGCAGCGCTGATGCGGCCGTACATCGCCGAGCTCTCCAAGCTTTGCGACACCTACGTCTCGTGCTATCCGAACGCCGGCCTGCCCAATCCGATGAGCGACACCGGCTTCGACGAAACCCCGGCCGATACGTCAGGACTCCTGAAGGAATTTGCGCAAGCGGGCCTCGTGAATATCGCGGGCGGCTGCTGCGGCACGACGCCGGAGCACATCGCGGCGATAGCGCGCGCACTTGCCGAGGTCAAGCCGCGCCGTTGGCCTGGCCAATATCGCGACGAGGACTGAGGCACTTGCGATTCGCACTTACCCTTGGCGTTTGCCTTTCGCCCTTCGCTTCTCTTGCGAGCAACGGCCGGGATAAGCCCGGCCTGACCAACCGATCTTGATATCGCATTCGCCATGACCGATCACATGATGCGCCTTGCCGGCCTCGAGCCGTTCAACGTCACCTCCGGGACGCTTTTCATCAACGTGGGCGAACGCACGAACGTCACGGGCTCGAAGGCGTTCGCGCGCATGATCCTCAACGGCCAGTTCGACGAGGCGCTCGCGGTTGCGCGCCACCAGGTCGAAAACGGCGCGCAGGTCATCGACATCAACATGGACGAAGCCATGCTCGATTCGAAAGCGGCGATGGTCCGCTTTCTGAATCTGATCGCGTCGGAGCCCGACATCGCGCGCGTGCCGATCATGATCGACTCGTCGAAGTGGGAAGTGATCGAAGCGGGTTTGAAGTGCGTGCAGGGCAAGGCGATCGTCAACTCGATCTCGCTTAAGGAAGGCGTCGAACCGTTCATCCACCACGCGCGCCTCATCCGCCGCTACGGCGCCGCGGCCGTCGTGATGGCGTTCGACGAGTCGGGTCAGGCCGATACGCTCGCGCGCAAGACCGAGATCTGCCAGCGCTCGTACCGGATCCTCGTCGACGATGCGGGCTTCTCGCCCGAGGACATCATCTTCGACCCGAACATCTTCGCGGTTGCCACCGGCATCGAAGAGCACAACAACTACGCCGTCGATTTCATCGACGCGACACGCTGGATCAAGCAGAACCTGCCCTACGCGAAAGTGAGCGGCGGCGTGTCGAACGTGTCGTTCTCGTTTCGCGGCAACGATCCCGTGCGCGAAGCGATCCACACCGTGTTCCTCTATCACGCGATTCAAGCGGGCATGGACATGGGCATCGTCAATGCCGGGCAGCTTGGCGTGTACGCCGATCTCGACCCCGAGCTGCGCGAGCGCGTG
Source organism: Trinickia sp. (assembly GCA_035938775.1). Taxonomy (GTDB): domain Bacteria; phylum Pseudomonadota; class Gammaproteobacteria; order Burkholderiales; family Burkholderiaceae; genus Trinickia. The sequence continues at coordinate 5,864 of DASZGN010000285.1, read as the reverse complement.
GAGGACGTGATCCTTAACCGCCGCGCCGATGGGACCGACCGCCTGCTCGAAGTCGCCGACAAGTTCAAGACCGGCGCCGCGAAGAAGGAAGAGAACCTCGAGTGGCGCAATCAGCCGGTCGAGGCGCGCTTGGCGCACGCGCTCGTGCTCGGCATCACGAACTTCATCGTCGAGGACACCGAGGAAGCGCGCGCGAAGATCGCGGCGGCGGGCGGGCGGCCGATCAACGTGATCGAAGGTCCGCTGATGGACGGCATGAACATCGTCGGCGACCTCTTCGGTCAGGGCAAGATGTTCCTGCCGCAAGTCGTCAAGTCGGCGCGCGTAATGAAGCAGGCCGTCGCGCACCTTATCCCGTTCATCGAGGAAGAAAAGAAAAGGCTCGCCGAGGCCGGCAGCGACGTGCGCGCGAAGGGCAAGATCGTCATCGCAACGGTAAAGGGCGATGTGCACGACATCGGCAAGAACATCGTCTCCGTTGTGCTCCAGTGCAACAACTTCGAAGTGGTCAACATGGGCGTGATGGTGCCGTGCAACGATATCCTTGCGAAGGCGAAAGCCGAGGGCGCGGATATTGTCGGACTCTCGGGCCTCATCACACCGAGCCTCGAAGAAATGGCCTACGTCGCCTCGGAAATGCAGCGCGACGAATACTTCCGCGAAAAGCAGATCCCGCTTCTGATCGGCGGCGCGACGACCTCGCGCGTGCATACGGCCGTCAAGATCGCGCCGCATTACGAAGGGCCCGTCGTCTACGTGCCCGATGCATCGCGCTCGGTGTCGGTCGCTTCCAGCCTGCTTTCGGACGAGGGCGCGGCGAAGTACCTTGACGAACTCAAGGTCGAATACGAGCGCATCCGCAAGCAGCACGCGAACAAGAAAGCGCTGCCGATGGTCACGCTCGCGGCGGCGCGCAAGAACAAGGCGCGCATCGACTGGGCCGCCTATCAGCCGGTAAAGCCGAAGTTCGTCGGCCGGCGCGTCTTCAAGAACTACGATCTGGCCGAGCTCGCGAACTACATCGATTGGGGGCCGTTCTTCCAGACGTGGGACTTGGCCGGCCCTTATCCGGCGATCCTCAACGACGAAATCGTCGGCGAGTCGGCGCGGCGGGTGTTCTCCGATGCCAAGGCGATGCTCGCGCGGCTGATCCAGGGCCGCTGGCTCACCGCGAATGGCGTCATCGCGCTTTTGCCCGCGAACACGGTGGGCGACGACGACATCGAGATCTACACCGACGAAACGCGCAGCGAAGTCGCGCTGACCTGGCGCAACTTGCGCCAGCAGAGCGAGCGTCCGGTGGTCGACGGCGTGATGCGGCCGAACCGCTCGCTCGCCGATTTCATCGCGCCGAAGGATTCTGGCATCGCCGACTATATCGGCCTTTTCGCCGTGACGGCGGGCCTTGGCGTGGACGCGAAGGAAGCGCAGTTCCTCGCCGATCACGACGACTACAGCGCGATCATGCTGAAGGCGCTGGCAGACCGCTTCGCCGAAGCGTTCGCCGAGGCGATGCATGCGCGCGTGCGGCGCGAGCTGTGGGGCCACGCATCCGACGAAACGCTCGACAACGACGCGCTGATTGCCGAGCGCTACGTCGGCATCCGCCCGGCGCCCGGCTACCCGGCTTGCCCCGATCACCTCGTGAAGCGCGACATGTTCGCCACGTTGAAGGCTGACGAGATCGGCATGAGCGTGACCGAATCGCTCGCAATGCTGCCGGCGGCGAGCGTCTCCGGCTTCTATCTTGCGCATCCGGAAAGCCGCTACTTCTCGGTCGGCAAGATCAGCGAGGATCAACTCGACGATTTCGCGCGCCGCATGGGGCTTTCGAAGGCCGACGCGCGGCGCGCCCTCGCGCCGTTGCTATAGCGGAGACGCGCGCGGCGGTGCCTCACTGGCAGAACGCGCGCTGTCACCAAAAACGCATAGAGCGCATAAAAGCAAGAAAGCAAAAGCCCGCTTCGGCCGACAGGCGCGAAGCGGGCTTTTGGCATTGCAGATGCGAGCGCCGCGCGGCGCGGCGCGCCACGGCTTAAGCCTGCGCGAAAGCGAATCTCGCTCAGACCCCCCACAGCACGTCGACGTTCTCCCGCTTGGCGGTGCGCAGCATGTCGAGAAACGGGTAAGCGCGCTGCGCGAGGCCGATCGGCAGTTCATGCGAATCGTGACCCTCTTCGCCCTCGTGAAAGTGCCCCTCATGCTCAGCGGATTCTTTCTTATCGACGACGATCGCCTGCTCGAGCTTTGAAATCGCGGTATCCATTTCATCGCGCGTGATGACGCCGCGCTGGCCCAAGTGCTTGCCGACGATGCCGAGGAGATAGTTGGCCAGGTTTTCGAGCATCACGACATCGGGCGCAGCGCGGCATTTGAAGGTGATCAACATGACACGGTTCCCTTGGTTCGTTATGTTGAATTCGCGCGCATTCGCACACTGTCGGCGAACCGACCTGCCGGATGCGGGCGACCTCAGCCCTCATGGGGCACCTGATTGGAACATATTAGCACCCTGCTAAAATCCGCCTTGACCCAAAAGCGCGCTGCCGCGCACTGCCGGCTCGCCGCCCGGCTCTAAAGGCCGGCCATTTAGCGGCGCGCCGCACTCCCGTCCGTTTTCCGGACCGCCTCTTTCGACTGCACCGAACCAGCATGCTGCCCGCACAAAAACAGACTCTCGAAACTTTGCTCACCGCGAGCGTGAACCAGGTCGTCGCCAGCGCCCAGGGTGACACGGCCGGCGCCGCCCCCGTCGCGCCCGCGATCACGCTTGAGCGGCCCAAGGCGGCCGCGCACGGCGACGTCGCGTGCAACGTCGCCATGCAACTGGCGAAGCCGCTTCAGAAAAACCCGCGCGAGCTCGCCCAGCGCATCGTCGACGCGCTCATGGCGCAACCGGCCGCGAAGGGCCTCATCGACGCCGCCGAGATCGCCGGCCCCGGCTTCATCAACCTGCGGCTCACGCCGGCCGCGAAGCAGGCCGTCGTCGGCGCGGTGTTCGCCGAGGCCGCGGCGTTCGGGCGCTCGGCGCAGGCGGCGGGCAAGCACGTGATGATCGAATTCGTCTCGGCGAACCCGACGGGCCCGCTGCACACCGGCCACGGCCGGCAGGCGGCGCTCGGCGATGCGCTCGCAAACGTGCTCGCGAGCCAAGGCTACGACGTGCATCGCGAGTTCTACTACAACGACGCCGGCGTGCAGATCCAGACGCTCGCGTTATCGACGCAGGCGCGCGCCCGGGGCCTGAAGCCCGGCGAGCCAGGCTGGCCCGAATCCGCGTACAACGGCGATTACATCGCCGACATCGCCGGCGACTACATGAACGGCGAGACGGTCGCCGCCAGCGATGGCGAGCCGGTAAAGGGCAAAGGCGACATCGACGACATCGAAGCGATCCGTAAATTCGCCGTCGCCTATCTGCGCCACGAGCAGGACATGGACTTGCAGGCATTCGGCGTGAAGTTCGACCGCTACTACCTCGAGTCGTCGCTCTACACGGAAGGCCGCGTGGAGAAGACGGTCGAGGCCCTCATCGCGGCCGGCAAGACGTTCGAAGAAGACGGCGCGCTCTGGCTGCGCACCACCGATTACGGTGACGACAAAGACCGCGTGATGCGCAAGTCCGACGGCACCTACACGTACTTCGTGCCCGACGTCGCTTATCACGTCGCGAAGTGGGAGCGCAGCTTCACGAAGGTCATCAACGTGCAGGGCTCGGATCACCACGGCACGATCGCGCGTGTGCGGGCCGGCTTGCAGGCGCTTAACATCGGCATTCCGCAAGGCTACCCCGACTACGTGCTGCACAAGATGGTCACCGTGATGCGCAATGGCCAGGAGGTGAAAATCTCCAAGCGCTCGGGCGACTACGTGACGGTGCGCGATCTCATCGAATGGTCGGGCGGCGCCGCGCCGGGCTCGGAAGCGGCGCCCGATCTGCTCGACGAAGCGACGATTACCCGCGGGCGCGACGCCGTGCGCTTTTTCCTCATTTCGCGCAAGGCCGACACCGAATTCGTGTTCGACATCGACCTCGCGCTCAAGCAGAACGACGAAAACCCCGTCTATTACGTGCAGTACGCGCATGCGCGGATCTGCTCGGTGCTGGCCGAATGGAAAACGCGCTTTAACGGCGACGAAGCCACGCTGCCGAACATCGATGTGACGCCGCTCACGAGCACGCGCGCGATGGCGCTGCTGCACAAGCTGGCCGAGTATCCCGAGGTGCTCGCGCATGCCGCCGCCGAGCTCGCGCCGCACGCGGTAGCGTTCTATTTGCGCGAGCTCGCAGGCGAATTTCACTCGTTCTACAATGCCGAACGCGTATTGGTGGACGAGCGCGCCGAGCGCGACGCGCGCATCGCACTGCTTGCGGCGACGCGCCAGGTGCTGGCGAACGGCCTCGCGATCATTGGCGTGTCGGCGCCGGCAAAGATGTAACCTCATGTCACGAGCGGCAAGTGGCGCCGTCGCTATAATCGATGGCCGCGTTCGCGCAGCCTTCCTTGGCGTTCGCCCCAAGCCGCTCCCGAGTTCTTTTCGCAGGTGATTCAGACAATGGCAAAACCGAGCCGCACTTCGTCACGCAGCAGCACACCGAAGCACTCGAAGCAAAGCGGAGGCACGTTTCTCGGCATCGTGCTCGGCTTGATCGTCGGGCTCGCGATCGCCGTCGTGGTGGCGCTTTACATCACGCGCGCGCCCACGCCTTTCGTGGCAAAGGTCGGGCCGAACGGCGCGTCGGAACCAGGGGCGATCGAACAGCAATTCGACCCCAACCGCGCGCTCCAAGGCAAGACGCCGGGCCAGCCGGTGCCGCAGGCCGCCCAGACGCCCGCCCCGCCCAATACCGCGCCGGGGCAGTCGGCGGGACAGGCCCAGCCGCAGGGCATGCTGCAAGAGCCGCAGATCGTCGAAGTGCCGTCCAACGCAGGCGGCGGTGTCGCGCCCGCGCCGCAACCGCAGGTGAACGGCAATGCCAACGAGAACAAGAAGCCGCCGCAAGTCGCCGCGAACGTGCCGGCCCCCGGCGCCGCCGCGACGCCGGGCGCTCCCGCGCACGCCAATAACGGGGCATCGGCGGGCGCCGCGAACAACGACGCGAACACTGGCTATTTCCTGCAAGTAGGCGCGTACAAGACCGCCACCGATGCCGAGCAGCAGCGTGCGCGCCTTGCGTTCCAGGGCTTCGAATCCAAGGTATCGCAGCGCGATGCCGGCGGCGTCACGTACTTCCGCGTGCGCATCGGGCCCTTCGTGAAGTTCGAGGACATGAATGCGACGCGCCAGCGTCTGTCCGACGCCGGCATCGATACAGCCGTCATCCGCTTCGCCAAGCAGTAAGTAACGGTAAGAAGTAGCAGTAGCGACACCGCCGACGTTTCGTTTGCCCCGCGCCGCACGCCGCTGAACCACCGCGGGCGGCGCGGGTCTCGAATGGCAGCCGTCCCCTCGCGCGAGTGCAATTCAGCTTCGACGCGCGAATGTCCCCGTTTCACTGGTCCGTACCCAGAGCCAACTATGAAAAAACTGATCCGCACGCTGTTTTTCTCCGTGAGCCTCGCTGTCGTCGGTGCCGCGCACGCGTCCCCTACGGCGCCCGTTGCCGCCAAGGACTACACGGTTCTCAAGACGCCGCAGCCCGTCGACGTTCAGTCGGGCAAGATCGAAGTCACCGAATTCTTCTGGTACGGTTGCCCGCACTGCAACGAGTTCAACCCGTACCTCGAGGATTGGGTCAAGAAGCAAGGCCCCGACGTTGTCTTCAGGCGCGTGCCCGTTGCGTTCCGTGACGATTTCATCCCGCACTCGAAGCTCTTTCACGCACTCGATGCGCTCGGCCTCGCGGACGAGCTCACGCCGAC
>DASZGN010000284.1:0-4468 GCA_035938775.1 Trinickia sp. | reverse complement strand
TCGGCAGCACTTCGCCGATGAACGGCACGATCTGCGCGTTGCCCACTTTCGCGAGGCGGCCGACGGCCGTGAGCGTGCACGTCGGAATGCCGAAGAACGGCACGAACGTCGAGTTGCGCACGCCGTAGTCCATGTCGGCGCCGAGCATCACGGGCTTGCGCTCGCGCAGCCACCGCAGCACGATGCGTGCGCTATCGGCGCGGCTCGCCATGTCGGAGCCGAAACGGCCGCGCGCTTTTTTCGCGACTTCTTCGAGCTCGGGGTTCGACATCGGCTGATACAGCGCGCCGCATTGCCGCCGGAGCGCGTGATTGATGAAGATCGAGCCCGCCTCGATGCCGACGAAGTGAAAGCCGAGCAAGAGCGTCGGCGGCATGTTGGGGTCGGTCAGATCGATCTCGCTGTCGACTTCGACGAGCTTCTCCAGCTTCTCCACCGAGCCGAACCATTGGACGCTGCGCTCGACATAGCTGCGGATCGCGTGGCGGAAGTGCTTTTGGGCGACGTCTTCGCGCTGTTCGTCGCTCCATTCGGGAAAGCAGAGCTTCAGGTTCGTGTGGACGATGCGCCGGCGCTTGCTCGGGATCTGGTAGAGCAGCCAGCCGAGCCCGTCACCGAAGCGTGCGACGAGGCCGTAGGGCAAAAGCGCCAGAAGCTTGAGCAGGCCGACGGCGAGCCGGGTGCCGAAGCGCGTCAGCATGCGCGCGCTCCAGCGGCGATGGCGCGGGCCGTCGTCGCTAAAGAGTAAGGCATCGCGGGAATGGGAAACGAGGTGGGGTAAGAAGACACGGCAATACGCTCTGCGACATTCTTGAGAAGCCGCTATAATACGGGCTTCGCCGAGTTAATAGACAACTTGCGGGGCGAAGCTGCAGGGCGCCATCCAAAGCGCTCATGCGGTAAAAAATTCCGCTAAAGCGTCGCCGCTTCAGGCTCCCGGAGCTGGCTACGTGAACTCAACAACCGTAACCAGGAGTCTTCAAAAGTGGCAAACGATTATCTGTTCACCTCCGAATCGGTCTCTGAAGGCCATCCCGACAAGGTCGCCGACCAAATCTCGGACGCCATTCTCGATGCGATCCTCGCGCAAGACAAATACTCGCGCGTCGCTGCCGAAACCCTTTGCAACACCGGTCTCGTCGTCCTCGCGGGTGAAATCACGACGACAGCCAACGTCGACTACATCCAGGTCGCGCGCGACACCATCAAGCGCATCGGGTACGACAACACCGATTACGGCATCGACTACCGCGGCTGCGCGGTGCTCGTCGCGTACGACAAGCAATCGCCCGATATCGCGCAGGGTGTCGATCGCGCGCACGACAACAACCTCGACCAAGGCGCCGGCGACCAGGGCCTGATGTTCGGCTATGCATGCGACGAGACGTCCGAGCTGATGCCGCTGCCGATCCACCTGTCGCACCGCCTTGTCGAGCGCCAGGCGAGCCTGCGCCGCGATGGCCGCCTGCCTTGGCTGCGTCCCGACGCGAAATCGCAAGTGACCGTGCGCTATGTCGACGGCAAGCCGCATTCCATCGACACCGTGGTGCTGTCGACCCAACATTCGCCCGATATCGAGTTGTCGACGCTGCGCGAGGCCGTCATCGAAGAGGTGATCAAGCCGACGCTGCCGGCCGAGCTGATCAAGGGCGACATCAAGTTCCTCGTGAACCCGACGGGCCGGTTCGTGATCGGCGGGCCGCAAGGCGATTGCGGGCTGACGGGCCGCAAGATCATCGTCGATACGTACGGCGGTGCGGCGCCGCATGGCGGCGGCGCGTTCTCGGGCAAGGACCCTTCGAAGGTCGACCGCTCGGCTGCCTATGCCGGCCGTTATGTCGCGAAGAACATCGTGGCCGCGGGTCTTGCCTCGCGCTGCCTGATTCAGGTGTCGTACGCGATCGGCGTCGCGCAGCCGACTTCGGTGATGGTGAACACGTTCGGCACGGGCCGCGTGTCGGATGCGACGATTACGGATCTCGTGCGCGAGCACTTCGATCTGCGTCCGAAGGGCATCATTCAGATGCTCGACTTGCTGCGCCCGATCTACGAAAAGACGGCGGCATACGGGCACTTCGGCCGCGAGGAGCCGGAGTTCTCGTGGGAATCGACCGACAAGGCGCTCGTGCTTGCCGAAGCGGCCGGCACCGAAGCAGTCGCAGCGGTTGCCTGATTACCGGCGGGCGCTCGAAGGGCTTTCATTCCTCTGCGCGCTCGGCGGTCAAAAAATCCCGGCCAAGTCCATGCCGGGATTTTTTTGACGCATATTCATTTGGACTGCTAACCATCTTCACCAACTTCGACCGGATCGGGTAACGCCACCGGCGGGTTGTCTTCGTCTTGCCGAGGCTCGGGCTCGTTTGCGGGTTTTGCGGGTTTGGCGCTGCTTTCATCGCCACTGCCGCCGGTCCCGCACCGAACCGCGTGCCGGCCGCGGAACATATAGGGTGGGGGCGCCATCGGATGCTCCTTTTCTAGGTATATCCGATGTCGCGCAATGCGCATGCCCGACGAGCGCGCCCGCAAACACGCGGCATGCACCCGCCACTACGGGCGAAGCGAGGCGTCGCAGGCGCGGGTCGGGTACGGCCGCGTCGAGGAGCCGGCAGGTTTCGCCGTAGGGGGAATCGAAGGGACTTCCTCTTACCTCAGTCCCAAACGTTCCTGAACGCAACGGCGACGATCACCGGCACACACAGGACGAGCGGAATGGCGAAGTAGGGGACTTCGAGATCGACGATCCAGCTGTAGATGAGCCAGCCGATGCCGGCCGCGAGCGTGCCGAGGCCCACCAGCGCCGTGAGCACGTTCAGTGTCCGTTTCGACGGCTGCCGGCGCGTTCGTTCCTTGGTCTCCGGGGTAGACGTTTTCATCGCGGCACCCTAGCGTGTTGGCAGCATTCAACAAGACGATTCTAACGCCGCGCCGCAGGCCCGGCACGCTGGGCATACGTGCCGTCGGCTTGAACACAGGTCGTGCGACAGGTCCCGCGGTCGAGCGATGAAACCGGCCAACCTTTCGGAATTCTTATCGCCCCCCGAACGCGAACCACTCCGCGCTCGCCGCGAGTCGCATGGGGTGACGAGTCAACCGGGGCGCGGCGGTACCGCGCGCGCTCGAGGTTCGCCGCGCCCCGGGCCGGCGCCGCAGCGTGAGAAGGAAAAAGCGCCGTACGTCGTGATTGAGCCGCAGCGCAGCGCTCAGCGCGCGCAGCCAGGCGCTGAGGATGCTGCCTGACGGTTGCGTTTGCCCCTCGGCGCGCGCCAGGAGACGCGTGCGAGCGATGTGGTGGCGCAATACGCGCGCGACCCCGCGCCGAGCGGGGCCAGCAGCTTTTGCTGCGGCGAGTCTCAAACGGGAAGCGAATCGTGCATGCATGGCAATGTCGGAAAGAGGTGCGTCACGAGAGACGTCGCTGCGCACGCAGCAAACGTGCCATCCCGACGGATCGGGCGACTCGGGAGCGAAAAAGCGGAAACGTAGAAGGCCGCGGCTTGTATGCACCGCGTGCTGGAGGGATATGCAATCGGCATGCAATGCAGGGTACACGTGATTCATGACACGCGGAAGTCGGGTGGACCCGATCTCGATCAAACTTTGTTACGGTGCATTGATGCACCTCGATCGACATCAGACCCTCCGACGTATGCACAAAACTTACGCACCGTCGCGCGCGCTTTACAATGAAACGTTTTCGACCAACGCGTCTTAAATCAAACGGACGGCTTCATGTCAGAGCATTCGAAAAAAGAACAAGTGGAGATGCTGCGGGAATACGGTTTTGTGGTGGTGCCGGGGCTCGTCTCGCCCGAGCGGTGCGCCGAGTTGAAGGCACTCGCGTTGCACGAGCTGGATGAGACCGCGCAGCCACTCGAATTCGAAGCCGATCTGCGCTATCCGGGTGCGCCCGAATCGCGGCACGCGCCAGGCGGGCATACCGTGCGGCGTCTGCTCGACGCCTATGCGCGGCATCCGCTCATGCGCGAGTGCGCAACCGCGCCCGAAATCAAGGGCTGGATGGAGCTGTATTTCGGTGAGGCGCCACGGCTTTCGCGCGCGCACCATAACTGCTTGATGACGAAGCACCCCGCGTACGGCAGCCTCACCGGCTGGCACCGCGATGCGCGCTACTGGTCGTTCGAGCGCGACGATCTGGTGTCGACGTGGCTCGCGCTCGGGCCGGAAGTGGTCGGCAACGGCGCGCTCTGGTTCGTGCCCGGTTCGCACAACATGACGTTCACTTCGGAGCGCTTCGACGAGGCGAAATTCTTCCGCGCCGATCTGCCCGAGAACCAGGCGCTGATCCGCACGGCCGTGTCGCCCGAGCTGCAAGCGGGCGATGTCGTCTTCTTCCACTGCAACACGCTGCACTCGGCGGGCCAGAACCTGACCGACGACGTCAAGTTCTCGCTCGTCTTCACCTATCACGGTGCGAGCAACTTGCCGCTGCCGGGGTCGCGCTCGGCGT
>DASZGN010000283.1:0-5407 GCA_035938775.1 Trinickia sp. | reverse complement strand
GGCGGCCCGCCGAACATCGAAGCAGGCGGGCGAGCCGCGGTCTTCTCGCTCGCGAAGTCGAGCTTCGCCGCGGCCGGCCGATAGGCGACCCGCACCTGCATGGCGGCATCGGTTGCACGCTCGAGTGTGTCGGCCACGACGACGGCGATCGGCTCGTTGTCGTAGTGCACTTCGTCGTCTTGGAGCAGCGAGAGCCGGCGCATCGCCGGCGGCGAGACACGCGCTTGCCCGTTCTCGGGCAGGCGCGGCGCGTTGCGCGAAGTCATCACGAGCAGTACGCCGGGCATTGCCTCGGCGCGGCTCGTATCGATCGAATCGATGGTGCCGCATGCGATCGTGCTCGTGACGAGCACCGCATGCGCGAGCTTGCCCGCCGGAAACTCGGCGGCGTACCGCGCTGCGCCCGTGACTTTCACTATCCCGTCCGTGCGCGAAAACGGTTGGCCGATCATGTTCATGCGGTGGCTCCCGGTGCGGGGCTGCGGCCCGCCGCGACATTCATCGCGCGCACGATCGCGCGCTCGGCGAGCGTGACCTTGAAGCGATTTCCCTGAAGCGGCTGCGCCGCGCGCAGCTCGGCCGCCGCGGCTTGCCTGAGCGCCGCGTCGGCAATCGGCCCGCCCGTGAGCATGCGCTCGGCGATGCTCGCGCGCCACGGCTTATGCGCGACGCCGCCAAGCGCGATGCGCACGTTCGATGCGATGCCGCGATCGATCTGAAGCGCCGCCGCAACCGAAACGAGCGCGAACGCGTAGCTCGCACGGTCGCGCACTTTCAGATAGAACGCGTGGTCCATGAAGGCGGGCGGCGGCAGATCGACGGCGACGATCAGCTCGCCCGCGCGCAGCGTCGTATCGAGATCGGGACGATCGCCCGGCAGCCGATGAAACTCGGCAAACGGGATCTGCCGCGTGCCCGCGGGGCCGACTACGCGCACGGTCGCATCGAGCGCCGCGAGCGCCACGCTCATGTCGGAGGGATTGACGGCGATGCACTGCGGGCTTGCACCGAGGATTGCATGTGAGCGGTTCTGCCCATCGAGTGCCGCGCAGCCGCTGCCGGGTGCGCGCTTGTTACACGCGGGAAAGGCGATGTCGTAGAAGTACGGGCAGCGCGTGCGCTGCATCAGATTGCCGCCGACGGTCGCCATATTGCGCAACTGCGCCGATGCGCCCGCGAGCAGCGCCTGCGATAGCAGTGGATAACGCTCGCGCACAAGCGCGTGGTTGGCCGCATCGCTATTGCGTACGAGCGCGCCGATGCGCAGGCCGCCGTCGGGCAGCGTCTGAACCGTATCGAGACCGTCGCCCAGATGCGTAATGTCGACTAGCTTCACAGGCCGCGCGACACCCCCCTTCATCAAATCGAGCAGGTTCGTGCCACCGCCGATGAACGCCGCGCCGGGCTCGCGTATCGCGCGCAAGGCACCGGCGACATCGGTCGCGCGTTCGTAAGAGATCGCTTGCATGGAAGGCTCCTTGCGCGATGCGCTCAGCCATTTTGTTCAAGCGCGGCGCGCACCGCCGCGACGATGTTCGGATAGGCGCCGCACCGGCACAGGTTGCCGCTCATGCGCTCGCGGATCTCGGCATCGGTCAGATGAGCGGCATGCTCGCGCACATCGGGGCTCGCGGCGCTCGCGGTCCCGGCGCGAAATTCGTCGACGAGCGCGGTGGCCGAGCACAACTGCCCGGGCGTGCAATAGCCGCACTGAAAGGCGTCATGTTCGATGAACGCACGTTGCATGGGGCTCAGCGCGCCGTTGCTCGCGAGTCCCTCGACCGTGGTGATGGCTTCACCTGCGTGCATCACGGCGAGCGTCAGGCACGCATTGATGCGCCGACCGTTGACGAGCACGGTGCAGGCGCCGCATTGGCCGCGGTCGCAGGCTTTTTTCGTACCGGTGAGACCGGCGTACTCGCGCAGCGCATCGAGCAGCGTGACCCGCGGTTCAAGTTGCAGGGCGTACGGGCGTCCATTGATGGTGAGCCTCACCGTTTGCGCCGGCGGCGCGCTGGCGAGGGGGGCGGTTGTCGGGACAGATGCGGCGTTGTCGGCGGCGGGTGCCATGGAAGGGTCCTCGGCATGCAAACGCTGCGCGGCGCCGACGGTGGCGGCTGCGGCGGCCGATTGCAGGAAGCGGCGGCGCGAGAGTCTTCGCGGCTCGTCGGACGTGCCACGTGGGAATGAAGGAGCAGGCTTGGGCATGGCGATCGACTGGCTCCATGGACATCGGTGCACGGGCTTTCGGATGAGCGGCCCGGCCACGCATGATGGTGATCAGGTAGCGTATGCAGCAAGCAGGGTGCCTGCCGGGGCGACGTGCGCGCAGCGCTTCGTTTCGCGTGGTGGATGCCTGTTTCTTGCCCTCATCTCGCGTGCGTGACGTTCCTTATCGCACTCGAGCGGAAAGACACTGGGGCATGAGGTGGCTGAAAGCGGTTTGTCGGCTCGATTTTGCTCGGGCGCTGGTAGGAATTCACGCGTCGATTTGGTGACGCGCATGGATTGCCAAACGTCGGTCGTCGGTCGTCGGCCGCTCCATGCGCGACGATGAATTCGTGCGCCGGCTCGCTGGATCCGGCGCACGAGGCCGGCGCACTGCGCGGTGCGCTCGATTCGGTGTCATTGCTTCGATCAATCGATGCCGTGAAAGACGGCGTCGTCCGGTCCGAGATAGGCGGGCGGCTGCCACGCCGCGTCGCGCATCGAATGCTGCACCTGGTTTTCCACGCCAAGCAGCACCGCGAAAATAGCCATCCGGATCGGAATGCCGTTGTCGGTTTGACGGAAGATCGCGAGCCGCGGGTCGTGATTGAGGTCGGTGGAAAGATCGTTCGCGCCGGCGCGGCTGTCGCGCGGCAGCGGGTGCATGATCAGCGTGTCGCGGCCGCACACGCTGTCGACCAGCGCCTGATTGATCTGGAAATCGGGCGTATAGCCTTCGAACGATTCGTCCGTGAAGCGCTCTTTCTGAATGCGCGTGGCGTAGACGACGTCCGCGCCGACAAGCCCGGTTGCAAGGTCGTGCGTCTGTTCGATCACATGGCCGTTGCGCGAAATCTGCTCGACAATGTAGCTCGGCATCTCGAGCATCGGCGGCGAGATGAGCGTGAATTTGATGCCGCGATAAAGCGCGAGCAGCTTCACGAGCGAGTGCACGGTGCGGCCGTACTTCAGGTCGCCGACGAGCGCGATGTGCGCGCCGTCGACGATTTTCCCGAGCCGCGAGAACTCGCGCTGAATCGTGTAGAGATCGAGCAGCGCCTGGCTCGGATGCTCGCCGGGGCCATCGCCGCCATTGATGACAGGCACGTTCGTCGCACGCGCGAATTCGGCGACCGAGCCTTGCTCGGGGTGCCGCACGACGAGTGCATCCACGTAGCCGCTCATCACACGGCTCGTGTCGTAGATCGATTCGCCTTTGGCCATCGACGAAAACGTGAAGCCCGTGGTGTCACACACCGAGCCGCCAAGCCGGCAAAACGCCGCGCCGAACGACACGCGTGTGCGCGTGCTCGCTTCGAAGAACAGATTGCCGAGCACAGCGCCTTCCAGCACACGGGAAATCCTCTTGCGTCGCGCGATGGGCTGCATGATGTCGGCCACGCGAAAAAGCGCTTCGACCGCATCGCGCGAAAACTGATCCACCGACAGCAACTGCCGTTTGCCTTCAAACAGGATCTGATTTGCGAGCGGTGTTGAGTCTACGCTTTGCGTATATGTTTCGTGGCCATTGCCGTTAAGGACGATCTCCGAGACGAATCGCTCGACGATCTCGGGCATGCCGCGCGATTCCTGCGAATCGTCAGGCAGAAGCCATGTATCGAGCGCTCGCCGGCTCACGCCGATGCGGTTCGCGAACGCGTCGCGCGTCATGTTCATGCGCCGCATCGCGTCGCGGAGAAAAGCCTGCTGGGGTACGCTCATCGGAGGGCCCTTTGACGTTGGTGTTGTACGCGGTGCGTATATTACGTCGCCGTGACGATAAGTCAAGAAGCGGGACGAGCTACCGCCTACATGAGCGTTGTTCGCCTACGACTGCTTCTCGCCGCGCTTCCTGGACACAAGCTCGGCGAGCGCATCGCGTGCCGCGCCGACGACGCGTCCCCAATCGCCGAGCGCCGGCTGGCGAAAGAGCCGCGCGCTCGGATACCACGGGCTGTCATCGCGCTCGAGCATCCAGCGCCAGCAGGTGTCCAGCCGGTTGAGAATCCACACCGGCTTGGCCATTGCGCCGGCCAGATGCGCCGTCGACGTATCGACGGAAATGACGAGATCGAGATTCGCCACGAGCGCGGCGGTATCGGCGAAGTCGTCGAGCTCATCGGTCCAGTCGAGGATGTGCCGGCTTGCTTCGTGACGCTCGCGCATCGGCTGCAACTGCTGCGCCGCCGGACCCTTTTGCAGGCTGAAAAACCGCACGCCGGGGACATCGATGATCGGCGCGAGCAGATCCAGCGCAAGCGAGCGGCGCGCGTCGTTCTTGCGCAGCTCAGGCAGGTGGGGACGATTGCCGCCCGCCCAGACGAGGCCGACTTTCAACGTGCCCGCCTCAGTCGATGCGGCGGCGATGCGCCCGCCGAAAGTTTGCGCCGCTTCCCCTTCGGCGAAGAGATAGGGCGCGGTACCGGGGATTGTTGCGGTACGGGTGCCTAATGCGAGCGGCAGTGTGAGCAGCGGGCAGTGACAGTCGAATTCGGGCAGCGGCTGCCCCGCTTCGACCAGTTGCGCAACGCCTTCGAGCCGCGCGAGCAGCCGCGTGAGTTCAGGCTGTACTTCGAGGATGACGTGTGCACCCAGGCGTGCCACGTCGGCCGCATATCGGCAAAACTGCAGCGTGTCGCCTAAGCCCTGTTCCGCGTGAAGCAGAATCGTCTTGCCCGCGAGCGATGTTTCGCCGCGCCACAGCGGCTCGTTGAAAGCGCGCTCGCCGGCCTTGATGCGCTTGCGTTCCCAGCGCCACTCATATTCGGCCCATCCCTCCTCGAGTTTGCCCATCTGCAACAGGCACAGCGAACGGTTCCAGTGCGTCTCGGCCGCATCGGGCGCAAGCGCCAGCGCATGGTCGTAGCTCGCGAGCGCGTCGGCGTGACGGTTCAAGTCGATGAAGGCGAGGCCCCGATTGTTCCAGGCGTCGGCCAGTTCGCGCGAGACCGCGAGCGCGCGCTCGTAGCTCTCGAGTGCCTCGAGCGGCCGGTTCAGATCGCTCAGCGCGTTGCCGCGGTTGCTCCAGGCTTCGGCGTAATTCGGACGCAGCGCGAGCGCGTGATCGCAGCTCGCGAGCGCGTCCTCGGGCCGGCCAAGGTCGCGCAATGCGCCACTGCGGTTGCTCCAGGCTTCCGGGAACTCGGGCTTGGCGGCGATCGCCCGCTCGAATCTCGCCAGCGCTTCGAGCGGGCGATCC
>DASZGN010000282.1:0-4051 GCA_035938775.1 Trinickia sp. | reverse complement strand
CTGACGAAAGCGCTCATGAAAGCGCTCGTCTGCTCCCGGAACGAGACTCCCCACGCACTCGCGCGAGGAGTCGCGCCTAGCCTTAGCTGTCCATCACCGGCGAGCGCGTGCGCAGATAGTTCCTGAAGTCATCGGAGACTTCCGGATGGCGCAACGCGAATTCGACAGTCGCCTTCAAATAGCCGAGCTTGCTCCCGCAATCGAAGCGCGTGCCGTGGTACTTGTAGGCGAGCACCTGCTCGTCGGCGAGCAGGGATTGAATGCCGTCGGTCAGCTGAATTTCGCCGCCCGTGCCGGGCTTGATCGCGCGCAAGTGATCAAAGATGCGCGGCTTGAGCACATAGCGGCCCACCACACCGAGATTCGACGGCGCGACCTCGGGCGCGGGTTTCTCGACGATGCCCGACATCTTGATGATCGCGTCTTCCCATTCCTTGCCGTCGACAATCCCGTACGACTTCGTGTCCTGCGGCGGGATCTCTTCGACGCCGATCACAGAGCTGTGATAGTGGTCGAACACGTCGATCATCTGTTTCATGACGGGCGGCTCGGCGTAGAGCAGGTCGTCGGCGAGAATCACGGCGAACGGGTTGTCGCCGACGAGCTTCTCGGCGCACAGCACCGCGTGCCCCAGGCCGAGCGCCTCCGGTTGGCGCACGTAGAAGCAGTCGACATGGCTCGGCTTGATGCCGCGCACCAGCTCGAGCAGCTTCTCCTTGCCGCGCGCCTCGAGCTCGGCTTCAATTTCGTATGACTTATCGAAGTGATCCTCGATGGCGCGCTTGCTGCGGCCCGTCACGAAGATCATTTCGGTGATGCCGGCGGCCATCGCTTCTTCGACTGCGTACTGAATCAGCGGCTTGTCGACGATGGGCAGCATCTCTTTCGGGCTCGCCTTCGTGGCGGGAAGAAAGCGCGTGCCGAGGCCTGCGACGGGAAATACTGCCTTGGTGACTTTTAGCATGGCGTTACCTGTTTGGCTCGATTGCTGTAGGACCGTCTTCGGCGCACGTCACGCGGGCAGGCGCGTGAGCTGCGCGCTCAGCTTGACGATGGTGTCCCGATATTGTGACAGCCTTTTTTGTTCCTGCTCCACGACAGCGGCCGGTGCTTTTGCGACGAACGCTTCGTTGCCGAGTTTTGCCGCACATTTGGCGATTTCGGCGTCAAGACGAGCAATTTCCTTGCCCAGCCGTTCGCGCTCGGCTGCCACGTCGATCTCGACGAGCAGCGCGAGCTTGTCGCCGCCGACGATCGCGATCGGTGCACCGTGCGCTTCGCGGTCGAGCGCCGCCTCGTCGGCCATGATGCGCACCTCGGAAAGCCGCGCCAGCGCCTGGGCGAACGGCGCGAACGCGCGCCATTGGCCGGCGTCGCCGTTGACGAGGAGCGGGACCTTGGTGGCGGGCGAGAGATTCATTTCGCCGCGCAGATTGCGGCAGGCGTCGATGGCGGCCTTGAGGTCAGCGGCCCAGCGCTCGGCTGTTTCATCGATCTTCTCGACTTCGGCGCGCGGATAGGCTTGCGTCATGATGGACGCGGCACCTTCGGCCACGCCTTGCGGGTAGGCGTCGGTGAGCGGGGCAACTTTTTGCCAGAGCGCTTCGGTGACGAACGGAATGATCGGATGCGCAAGCCGCAGCACCTTCTCCAGCACGCGCAAAAGCGTGCGGCGCGTGGCACGCTGCTGCTCGGGCGTGCCGTTCTGGATCTGGACTTTCGCGAGCTCGAGGTACCAATCGCAATACTCGTCCCAGACGAACTTGTAGATCGCGTTGGCGATGTTGTCGAAGCGGTAATCGGCGAAGCCCTTTTCGACTTCGGTCGACACGCGCTGCAGGAGCGACACGATCCAGCGGTCCGCCTGCGAGAAATCGAGGTAGCCGCCGGGGCCGCAATCGCCCGGCTCGCAAACCTCTGGCTTGCTGAAACCGCAATCGTGGCCTTCGCAGTTCATGAGCACGAAGCGCGTCGCGTTCCAGAGCTTGTTGCAGAAGTTGCGATAGCCTTCGCAGCGCGCGAGGTCGAAGTTGACGTTGCGCCCGAGCGTGGCCATCGAGGCCATCGTGAAGCGCAGCGCGTCGGTGCCGTAGGCTGGAATGCCGTCCGGGAATGCTTTGCGCGTCTTCTGCTCGATCGATGCGGCCTGCTTCGGATTCATCAACCCGGTCACGCGCTTGGCGACGAGCGTTTCGAGGTCGATGCCGTCGATGATGTCGATCGGGTCAAGCGTGTTGCCCTTGCTCTTCGACATCTTCTGGCCCTCGTGATCGCGCACGAGCCCATGCACGTAGACCGTATCGAACGGCACCTGGCCGGTGAAGTGGGTCGATATCATGATCATCCGCGCGACCCAGAAGAAGATGATGTCGAAGCCTGTCACGAGCACCGACGACGGCAAGAAGCTCGCGAGCTCCTTCGTCTCGTTCGGCCACCCGAGCGAGGAAAACGGCACGAGCGCCGACGAGAACCACGTGTCGAGCACATCCTCATCGCGCTTTAGCGCACCCGTGTAGCCGCGCGCGGCGGCTTGCTCGCGTGCCTCGGCCTCGGTGCGCGCGACAAAAACCTCGCCATTCTCGCCGTACCACGCGGGAATCTGATGGCCCCACCAGAGCTGGCGCGAGATGCACCAGTCCTGAATGTTCTCGAGCCATTGATAGTAGGTGCTTGTCCAGTTCTCCGGCACGAACTTGATCTGCCCGTTACGTACGACGTCGAGCGCCGTTTCGGCGATCGACTTGCCCGGATTGAACGTGCCCTCGGGTGCCGGCTTGCTCATCGCGACGAACCATTGGTCCGTGAGCAGCGGCTCGAGCACGACGCCCGTGCGGTCGCCGCGCGGCACCATCAGCTTGTGCGGCTGGACCGACTCGAGCAGCCCCTGCGCATCAAGATCGGCCACGACTTGCTTTCTGGCTTCGAAGCGATCGAGGCCGCGATACGGCTCGGGCGCGTTCTCGTTGATCTTCGCGTCGAGCGTGAGAATTTCGATGAGCGGCAGGCCATGGCGCTGGCCCACCTGATAGTCGTTGAAGTCGTGCGCGGGCGTCACCTTCACCACGCCTGTGCCGAACTCGCGGTCGACGTAGTCGTCGGCGATGACGGGAATCTCGCGCTCCGCGAGCGGCAGCTTCACCCGCTTGCCGATCAGGTGCGCGTAGCGCTCGTCTTCGGGGTGAACCATGACCGCGGCGTCGCCGAGCATGGTCTCGGGGCGCGTCGTCGCAACCGTCAAGTGGCCGCTGCCGTCGGCGAGCGGATAGCGGATGTGCCACAGGTGGCCGTTTTCCTCTTCGCTCGCGACTTCGAGATCGGACACCGCCGTCATCAGCACCGGGTCCCAGTTCACGAGCCGCTTGCCGCGATAGATGAGCCCCTGCTCGTAGAGCCTCACGAACACTTCCGCGACGGCCTTCGACATCTTCTCGTCCATCGTGAAGTACTCGCGCGACCAGTCGATCGATGCGCCCAGGCGCCGCACTTGATTCGTGATCGTCGAGCCCGATTGCTGCTTCCATGCCCACACGCGCTCGACAAACTTCTCGCGGCCGAGATCGTGGCGCGACACGCCTTCTTGATCGAGCTGCCGCTCGACGACGATCTGCGTCGCGATGCCGGCATGGTCCGTGCCCGGCACCCACAGCGTGTTCTCGCCGAGCATGCGGTGATAGCGGGTGAGGCCGTCCATTATCGTCTGATTGAACGCGTGGCCCATGTGCAGCGTGCCCGTGACGTTCGGCGGCGGCAGTTGAATCGAGAAATTGGCGCGGCCGGCTTCGAAGGCCGGGGCCGCGTAACCGCGTCGTTCCCATTCGGGCCCCCATTGGGCCTCGATCGTCTGGGGCTCGAAACTCTTCGCCAGCGTGTTGTCGCTCATGGTTGGAAATCCGCGGAAAATGCCTATAAACGGTGGATTATAAAGGGACGCCTGCGGTGCGCGGCACTACCTGGCCAAACGGCACCTTATAATGAGCGCCGCCCACCCCATCCCTCGTCGGCCTTAAGCCTCCTGAGTCGTTTGTCCATGCCCGAATTGCTTGCCAACCTG
>DASZGN010000281.1:0-6802 GCA_035938775.1 Trinickia sp. | reverse complement strand
GGCCGGAGCGGGCGCCGGTTGGCCCACGGTAGCCTCGCCCGCTTCGGCCGGCGCAATCGGCTGTACCTTCACCTCTTCGGGATGGAACTGACGGTTGAGGTGACTTGGCTCGCGCGGCCCCGACGACGGCAGCGGGCCGAGCACCCCGCTCGCAAGCCCGAATGCGAGCAGGTTGGCGAGAAAGAGAATCGCGATCAGCCAGCGCAGCATGGTGTCCTCTCCTGTCGTCCTATCGACAATCGTCAATCGTCAATCGTCCTCGATCAATCAAGCCGGCGAGGGCGCGCGCGCGTTACTTCCGCCCGCCGCCGCGCCTTCGGCCGCAATGATCGCGAGTCCCGCCAGCACGAGCCCTTCATGACGCGTGTGCGGCACGCTGAGCGCGCGGGCGACATCCTCGGCCGCGCCGCCGCCGAGCACAAGCCGCACCGGCGCATCCCAGGCGCGGCGCAACTCGTGCCACGCGCGCTCGATGAGGCCCGTCTGCGCAAGCAGGGCACCCGCGGAGATCGCGTGCCGCGTGTCGGTCGCGAACCAGCGGTGCGCATGCGCATCCCCGGTGAGCGCGCGCGCCGAATCCGCCTCGACTGTCGGCAACTGCGCCGTGTGCTCGCCGAGCGAACGCATCATGAGCGACCAGCCCGGCGCGATCAGGCCGCCCGTGAACGTGCCGTCGGCGCGCAGCGCTTCGAGCGTCGTCGCGGTGCCGAGCGTCGCGATCAACAGATGTTCGCCGGCAAACAACGCATGCGCGCCGATCATCCCGGCCCAGCGGTCGCTGCCGAGCCGCTCCGGCTCTCCATAGCCGTTCGTCACCCCGCATTGCCGAGCGCAGGCGCGAATCGTCGTGCGCCGCAGATTCGGCCAGTGCGCGTCGATCGCGGCCGCGATCCGGGCCGCCGCGGTCTCGCCCGCCACGTTCGAAATCCACGCGCTGCCGGGTTCGGGCAGGGTCGACCAGTCGGGGGGCGCAGCGGCTGCGGGGCCGTTGCCGCTCGTCGTGCCGGCGGCGGCATCGGCCGCGCCCGCGTCCGGCGCATTCGCCGCATCTCCCGCATCCGCCTCATCCGCCGGGTCCGCCTCATCTGCCTCATCCGCCGATGGGATGAACTCCACAGCGCTTGCCGCTTCCATCGAACCCGCCGAACTTGGCGCTTTCGCCGCATGGCGCGGTGCCGTCACGTTCGCCGCACTGCCTGAGGCGGCCTCGGCATGCGCGAAGACGCCTGCGCGCAGCGACACGCCCCGCCCATCGACCAGTGCCCATTTGATGCGGCTATTGCCCGCATCGATGAGCAGGAAAGGCGTGCGGCTCATGGCGCGCTCTGCGCGAGGCGCAGCGAAACGTCGCCCGTTGCCACCGTTCGCAGGCCCGACGTCGTGGCGAGCAGCAGTTGCCCGGTCTCGTCAACGCCGAGCGCGGTCCCGCGCGCAAGCTCCACGCCTTTTTCGAGCAACACGACATCGCGGTCCGCGTAGGCGTGATAGGCGCTCCAGCGCTCGCGAAACGGGGCAAAGCCGTCCGCCGAAAAGCGCTCGAGCATGCCGACAAGCGCCCCGAGCACGGCGGCGAGCGTGTCGGTGAGATTGGCGTCCCGCCACGCTTGCGACAGCGCGGCAGGTGGGGTCGCACGCGCCTGCGCGGGCACGTTCAGCGCCGCGGCTTCGAGCTCGGCGGCGAGCGCTTCGTCATGGCGCACATTGATGCCGATGCCGATGACAGCCGCGCTTTCGGCCGGCGTGCTCCACGCCGTTTCGATCAGGACGCCGGCAAGCTTGCCGCCGCTCAGTGGAAGGCGGGGTTCCGTGGCAAGCGCGCCGCGCAGCGCGTCTTCTCGAGAAGCGTCGAGCAGCACATCGTTCGGCCATTTGAGGACGATGCGCGAGGCGTCGTCAAGCGGCAGCGTGCGCAGCCCTTCGACGATCGCCGTGCCCACCGCCAGGCTCAATCCGGCCAATTGCGCAAGCGGGCGCGGCAGCACGCAGCCGAGCGAGAACGTGAGCGCATTGCCCTCTCCCGCATGCCAGCTGCGCCCCTGTCGCCCGCGCCCGGCCGTTTGCCGGTAGGCGACGCGCAGGGCCTGCACGCCAGGCTCCGCCCCGGCGCGCGAGAGCGCCTTCATTCGCTGCATGAGGTCGGTGTTGGTCGAAGCGGTTTCGTCGACGATTTCAAGCGCTTCGTCCGGCACTGCATGCGAAGCGCGCGCGAGCGCACGCACGCGGTCGATGCGCCAGTCGCCGGCGGGCGCGGCACCGGCCGAAGGCGGCGCCGTCGAGGGGGAGGGGGTCACTATCATGGACGTATTGTAGTAGCGCGGGCGCGGGCGGCCTTTTTGCACCGCCAGGGTCCCGCAAAACGGGCACCGCCTGCGGCCCGGCAAACGCTCCCGCGAGCCCGCCCTTCGCTACAATGGCGCAGTCTGTCGTGCGCGAGCTCCCGCTCTTGAACTTCGATACGCCACCTCGCTTGCAAGTCGATACCGGCAGCCTGGGGCCGCTCGTGCGGTTGTCCGGGCAATGGACGGCGCTTGCGCTCGCGCGCGAGCGCGCGAGAGCCGGCTCGCCCACGCGCCGCCTGGCCAGGGTCGCATACGAATCCACCGCGCATTGGGACCTGTCGAGCATCGAGCGCATGGACCACGTCGGCGGGCAGGCGTTGTGGCGCGTCTGGGGGTACAAGCTGCCCGCGCGGGTCACGCTGACCGACACCCAGCGCGACATCTTCGAACGCATCGCCTTGCTTGAATTGCAGCGCGAGGAGCCGGAGCCGGTCAGGCGCATCGATCCCTTCACGGCGCTTGGCCGATCGATCTTCGCGTTCACCGGGCATATGCGAGGCGGCATCGAGATGTTCGGGCGCGTCGTGCTCGATACGCTCACCGTGTTCGGCCGCCCGGCGAGCGGGCCGTGGACCGAAATCTCGGCCAACATCTACAACGCCGGCGCGAAGGCGATGCCGATCACGGCGCTCGTCGCCTTCCTGATCGGCATCGTGCTCAGCTACCTGTCGGCGCAGCAATTGCGCTTGTTCGGCGCGAACCAGTACATCGTCAATATCCTCGGGCTCTCGGTGATCCGGGAACTGGGGCCGGTGCTCGCGGCCATTCTCGTCGCGGGACGATCGGGTTCGTCCATCACCGCGCAGATCGGCGTGATGCGCGTGACCGAAGAGCTCGACGCCATGCGCGTAATGGGCATCCCGCATGGCCTGCGCATCATCCTGCCGCGGGTCGTCGCGCTCGGCATCGCCATGCCGCTGCTCGTCATGTGGACGAACATCGTCGCGCTCACGGGCGGCGCGCTGGCCGCACGCCTCGTGCTCGGCATCGATTTCAATTATTTCGCGCGTGCGCTGCCGAGCGTCGTGCCAATCTCGAACCTGTGGATCGGACTCGGCAAGGGCGTCGCATTCGGCATGCTGATCGCGCTTGCCGCCTGCCATTTCGGCTTCCGTATCAAGCCGAACTCGCAAAGCCTCGGCGAAGGGACGACGACTTCCGTCGTCACGTCGATTACGATCGTGATTCTCGCCGATGCCGTTTTCGCGATCCTTTTCCAGAACGTGGGGTTCTTATGACCGCGCCGCTCGCCGCCGCCGTGCGGCACTGCCCGCCACCCGCAATCGCCGAGCCCGTGATCGAGGTGCGCAATCTGACGAAGCGCTATGGGCGCAACGTCGTGCATGAACATCTGAATTTCGAGGTGCGGCGCGGCGAGATCGTGTCGATCGTCGGCGGCTCGGGTTCGGGCAAGACGACGCTCGTGCGGCAGATCCTCGGCCTCGAGCGGCCCACCTCGGGCACCATCGCGGTGTTCGGCCAGGACACCTCGAAGATCGATCCGCACACGGCACGCGTGATGAGAAGCCGCCTCGGCATGCTGTTTCAGCAAGGCGCGCTCTTCTCGTCGCTGTCCGTCTTCGACAACATCGCGCAGCCCCTGCGCGAGCTCGGCCGCGTGCCGACGGGGCTGTTGCGCGACATCGTCATGCTCAAGCTCGAGATGGTCGGGCTGCCGTGCAAGCATGCGTCGAAGATGCCGGCCGCGCTCTCGGGCGGCATGGTGAAGCGCGTCGGCATCGCGCGTGCGCTCGCGCTCGAGCCCGAGCTTCTCTTTCTCGACGAACCCACGGCCGGGCTCGATCCGCAATCGTCGGAGGAATTCGTCGAGCTGATCGCCACGCTGCACCGTGCGCTCGGGCTGACCGTGGTCATGGTGACGCACGATCTCGACACGATGACATCGCTCTCGTCGCGCGTGGCCGTGATCGCCGATCGCAAGGTGCTCGTCGCGGCGCCGGTGGAAGAAGCGGCCAGCGTCGATCATCCGTTCATCCGCGAGTTCTTTCTCGGCCGCCGCGGCCGGCGCGCGCTTCAGGCGCTGCCGCCGGAGCGCCGCGCGAAGCTGCCGACGGCAGCGCTCGAATCCGCATCGGCTCAGGTGCCGCTATGAGGCACACCTGGGCCGCCAGTCGAACCCCAACGCCAAGACGGGGAGCCGCAAATGGAAAACAAGTCGCATGCGTTCTGGGCCGGGCTCTTCACGATCGGTTTGATGATCGCGATCGGGCTTGCCGTGTTCTGGTTCAGCCTCGATCGCTCCGTGCGCGTGCCGTACGATCTCATCGCGCGCACGAGCGTGACCGGGCTTTCTACCGATGCCGACGTCCGATACCGCGGGCTCGCGGTCGGCAAAGTGCAGTCGATTCGCTTCGATCAGGCGCATCCGGGGCAGATCGTGATTCGCATTCTCGTCGACAAGCGCGCGCCGGTCACGCGCTCGACGTACGGCAGCCTCGGCCTGCAAGGCGTGACGGGCATCGCTTACGTGCAGCTCGACGATACGGGTCGCGATCCGACGCGGGTTCCGTCGTCACCCAAGCACGTTGAGCAGCTGCCGATGCGCCCGGGCCTGCTCGAGCAGTTGCAGTCGCGCGGCGATGTGCTGCTCCATGAGTTTGAAAGCGTCGCCGCGCACGCGGACAACATGCTCTCCGAAGACACGCGCGCGCAGCTGATGGCGACGGCCGAGAGCCTGCAGCGCACGGCTGACGCGGTGACGACGCTTGTGCAGCAGGCGGGCCCATCCGTCAAGCAACTGCCGGGGACGCTGGCCGAGCTTCAGCGCACGCTGAAGTCGACGAATACGCTGATCACGAACCTGAATGCGCCAAGCGGGCCGCTCGCCGCGAATCTCGACCGAGTCGGCGCGGCCGCCGATCGCGCGGGGGCCGCCGTGGCGCAGATGGACACGTCACTGCAAAGCATGTCGGCGACGCTCAACTATGAGACGCTGCCGCGCCTATCCGCGCTCGCGGCCGACGCCGGCGGTGCCGCGCGTTCGGTGGATCGCGCGGCCGATGTGTTCAGCACGAGTCCGCGAAGCGTGCTGTTCGGTGTTGCGGGTGCGGCGCCGGGTCCCGGGGAGCCGGGCTTCAAATGGCCGAGTGCGAGCGAACGCGCGAGCACCGAGGCCTCCGCTCGTTGATTTGGCGAAGGAGCAGGTAGACGGCCATGCCACATTCGATCGTTCAATTCGTTCTGCGCGGCCTGCGGTTCGCGCGCTTGCGTCCGGCGCGCTTTCAGTCGGGGGGGGCGCCTGGCGAATCTTGTCCGTTGCACGCGCGACCCAAGCTGCATGTCGGGCTGCGCGTCGGCGCCGCTGCGCCCGTGGCTGGCGGGGGGCGCGGGTTGCGTGCGTTTGGCGCCATGGGGGCAATCTGGGCAACCGTCGCGATCGGCGTAGCTGCAGCACTCGGCGGGTGTGCGGGCCCTGGCGCGGCGCCGGGCAGCCGCTACGATCTTGGCCCGGCAAATTTGCCGGCGCAGGCGGACCCGCTGCCGGCGCTCCGGATGTACGAAGTGCACGCGCCTCGCGCGCTCGACAGCGACGCCATCCTTTACCGCTTGAGCTATGCCGACCCGCGCCGCACGGCGGCGTATGCGAACAGCCACTGGACGATGACGCCGGCTCAACTGCTCACGCAGCGTCTGCGCGCGGTGCTGTCGACGCACGGCACGGTGCTCGCCGGCGGCACGGCGGTCAACGCGCCGCTGCTCACGGTCGATCTCGAGCAGTTCGAGCAGGTGTTCGAAAGCGAAGGGAAAAGTCACGGCGCGTTGACCGCGCGCGCCACGCTCATGCGCGAGGGTAAGGTGCTGGCGCAGCGCACGTTCATCGTCCGCGCGCCCGCGAGCATGCCCGACGCGGCAGGCGGCGTGGATGCGCTCGCGGCGGCAAGCGACGACTTCGTCGCGCAACTTGTCGCCTGGCTCGGTATGCAGACGCTCGCTTTTGCGCAGTGAAATCGGGGGAGGGCGCGTAAGTTGTTATTCGTGTCGCCTCGCCTCGCCCCGCGGCGCAGGTAACGGACAACGGTAAGTAGCACGGGCGCACGGGGCCCAGGGCACGCTCCGAGCGGGCATATGCGCCGCTCGCTATAATCGTCTGATCCCTTTCAGTGGCCTGCCGGGCTAGCATCTCGGCACGAAGCCGCACACCGCATCTCGCCACGCCCGGCTCACTTCCTGTCTCAAACACCATGGATCCGTTCTACAAGTACCACGTGTTCTTCTGCCTGAACCAGCGCGCCCCCGACGCGGGCCGCCCGAGCTGCGCAAACTGCAATGCGCAGGGGATGCAGGAATACGCGAAAAAGCGCGTGAAGGAACTAGGGCTCGCCGGCCCTGGGCGCGTGCGCATCAACAAGGCGGGCTGCCTGGAGCGCTGCGAGGAAGGCCCGACCATCGTCGTCTACCCGGAAGGCACCTGGTACACCTATGTCGACGAAGCCGACATCGAC
>DASZGN010000280.1:0-4886 GCA_035938775.1 Trinickia sp. | reverse complement strand
GGCCTCCGTGAGCTCGTCGGCGGGCGGCCAGAAGATGTCGCGATCCGCGAAAGCTAGCGTGCGCATGCGGTGCCTTTCGCCCTCGGGACGGCCGCCGCGCTGCGCGACGATCGATTGCGAGCGAGGCCGCTCATGCGCGCTCCTGATGCCAGAACGGCATGCCGACCACGGGCGTGCTCGCCTCAGCGCTCTCGCGCTCCGCCATCGGGCCGGCCACGTAGGCAGCGCGGCCCGCCTCGACCGCGAGCGCGAACGCGCGCGCCATCGCACTTGGATGCGTGGCCTGCGAAACCGCCGTGTTGAGCAGCACGCCGTCGAACCCCCACTCCATCACCTGGCACGCATGCGACGGCACGCCGAGCCCCGCATCGACGATGAGCGGCACGTCGGGCAACCGCTCGCGCAATACGCGCAAGCCGTACGGGTTCACGACGCCCTTGCCCGTGCCGATCGGCGCGCCCCACGGCATCAACGCCTCGCAGCCCGCATCGATGAGACGCCGGCCGATCACGAGATCTTCGGTGCAGTAAGGCAGCACCTTGAAGCCATCCTTGGTGAGCTGTGCTGCTGCTTCGACGAGGCCGATGGGGTCGGGTTGCAGCGTGTAGTCGTCGCCGATCAGCTCGAGCTTGATCCAGTCGGTCTCGAAGACTTCGCGCGCCATGTGCGCGGTCGTCACCGCCTCGACGACGCTCTGGCATCCCGCCGTGTTCGGCAAGAGCGGCACGCCGCAGCGCTTGAGCACGTCGAAGAAGCCCGCTTCGGCCGTCTCGGCGCGCATCTGGCGGCGCAGCGCCACCGTCACCATGCCGGGCCGCGCCGCCTCGATCGAATCGGAGAGCGAACTCAACGACGGGTAGCGGGACGTGCCGAGCAGCACGCGGCTTGCAAATGTTTCGCCGTAAAGCGTGAGCGAATCGGCGGCGGCGGGAGCTGAGGTCATCGATAAATCCTAAGCGTGGGGCTTGTCTACATATAGATTGATGCGGGCGCCGCGAGCGAGTCACGGCGAGCGGCGAGCGCCGCTCAGCCGCCCGCGACCGGATGCACGACGTCGAGCCTGTCACCCGTTTGCAACGTGCGCGCCGTGTGCTGCGTACGCGCGACGAACTGGCCGTTCACTGCGACGGCAAAGGGCGCACGCGCGCCGAACGCCGCGAGCGCATCCGCGACGGTCGCCCCGTCCGGCAGCGTCAGCGGCTTCTGATTCACCTGAATATCCATGATGTTCCGACGTCCGACTCTTGATTGACTCTCGATTCGATGCACGATTGACGCTTCCCGGTTCCCGTTCACCGATTCTCCCTACCCGCTCACGTACTCGCGCCCTCGACCATCTTCTCGCGCCCGGCCGCGAGATGCAGCATCGATGCCCAGCGCGCCTCGCGCCGCCAGTCGGCGAAGCCGTCGGCATCGGCGATGCGTCCTTCGATGAGCGCCGCGGCAAGACCCACCGCCGCCTCCGACACCTCGGGCGCGATCATGTAGCCGTGCCGGTAAAGTCCGTTGACCGCGAGCGTCGTCGCACCGTCCCAGACGATCGCCGGGAGATGGTCCGGCAGCGTCGGGCGGCATTGGGCGTTCAACTCGAGAATGCGCGCTTCGCCGAAGCCGGGATGCACCGCATAGGCCGCGCTCAGCAACTCGAGCGCCGAGCGCACGCTCATCGGCGACATGTCCTCGCCCTCGATCTCGGTCGCGCCGATCACATAGACGTCGTGCTCTTTCGGCGCGATATAAAGCGGATAGCGCGGGTGTAAAAGGCGCACGGGCCGTGTGAGCCCGATGCCCGGCGCGTGCACGCGCGCAACCTCGCCGCGAATGCCGCGCAGCGCCGGCAGCGCGACTTTCGCGCCCAGCCCGCGGCAGTCGATGGTGAGGCGCGCGCGGGGCAAGGCGGCGTCGGTGACGGGCGTGTTCCAGTGCGTCGCCACCCCACGCTCGGCGAGCCCGGCGGCGAGCGCGCCGAGCACCTGGCGATTGTCGAGCTGGCCTTCTCGCGGCAGCAGCCAGCCTTGATTGAAACGCCCGGCGAGCGCGGGCTCGGCCGCACCGAGCGAGGCGGCGTCGAGCGCGGCGAAACCACCGTCATCGATGAGCGCCGCGGGCGCATTGGCACGCACGCGTCGCTCAAAGAGCGCGGCTTCGGCGCGATCGGCACGATGCCAGACGACGAGCGAGCCGTTGCGCTGGAAGAACACGGGCTCAGGCAACGCTTCGATGACGCGCGGCCACGCCTCGAGCGAGGCCGCGCCCAATTCGACGACGAGCGGCTCGGCGACCGCGGCTTCGGCAAGCGGCGCGAGCATCGCGGCCGCAACCCACGCGGCCGCGCTCGAGCCTGCGGCGTCGCCGCGCTCATAGAGCGCGACGCGGTGCCCCGCGCCTGCGAGTCGCCACGCGACGAGCCGGCCGCATAAACCACCGCCGAGCACGGCGACATCGGGCTCGTTGGCAATAACAACTGAAGAATAGGCAGACATCGGATCGATCCCATCTGTACAGCGCAGGGGACGAAACCGGCGGGTGAGGCCGGCCAGGCAACGGGCGTCCGCGAAACGATCGGACGCGGCCCGGCGGGGAATGGATCCGCCAAAGTGGACTTCACCAATGGGAAAATCGCACTGATAGCGTTCCGGAAACTTCCCGCGCCGGTATTACCCGGATCGGGTGCGAAGGGTCTCTCTCAGCCTCGCGGCGGCACGGCCCATGCCATGTCGCCGAATCACGCGAAGCACCCCTGTTTCGTCGTCGGCCATTAGACCATAAAAGGCGAAAGCGCCGCAAACCCGAATGTCGTGGGCTGATTGCGTGAACCGCGTCGCGCCTGACGCCCTCGATTTCCAACATATTGGTGCACGAAAGATTGCGCCGCGCTCTGGCACAATGTGCCGACCGCGGCGCCGACGCCGCCAAAATCGCACCGTTTGACCAGCCAAGCCGGTTCGATCCGGCCGGGCTGGTTAAGCCTGGTTTAAGAGGCTCGCGCAACAATCCGCGGCGCGCTTCGCCCCCAATCGCAGCTCACCCGAGCCGTTTTTAGCAACGGGAATTTCATGACGCCTTCCACCGCCCCCCTTTCCGCGCGCGTTAGCCCGCCGCGAGACACTGACTCGGTTTCCGCGTGGAGCCTCATCAAGCCCTATTGGGTGTCGAAAGAATGGAAATTCGCGTGGGGCTTGCTGATCACGATCATCTCGATCGATCTCATCAACGTGCGCATCAGCGTCTGGCTCAACAGCTGGAGCGCCGAGTTCTACAACGCGTTGCAGACGAAGGATGTGCGCCATTTCCCGCATCTGATGACAGTCTTTTGCGTCATCGTCGCGGCGATCATCGTCTTGTTCGTTTATCGACGGTATTTATCGCAGATGCTCGGGTTTCGCTGGCGCCAGTGGCTCACCAATGAGTATCTGCAAGAGTGGCTGGGCGAGCGCGCGTTCTATCGAATTGAACGCGACAGGCTCGCCGACAACCCCGACCAGCGGATCAGCGACGATCTCCAGTCCCTCGCCACCACGACGTTATCGCTTTCGCTCGATCTGCTTTCGACCGTCGTCACGCTTGTCACTTTCATCGTCATCTTGTGGACGCTCGGCGGCGCGCTCACGGTCATGCTCGGCGGCAATCCGGTTGTCGTGCCGGGCTACCTGGTCTGGGCGGCCGCGCTCTATGCGCTCGTCGGCTCGTTCGTCATGCAAAAGCTCGGGCACCCGCTCGTGTCGATCAACTACCAGCAGCAGCGCGTGGAGGCCGATTTCCGCTTCGGCCTGATTCGCATTCGCGAGAACGCCGAGCAAATCGCGTTCTACGACGGCATGCAGACGGAGAACGTCAACGCTCGGAACATCTTTGCGCGCATTCGCGACAACTGGTGGCGCGTGATGAAGTACACGAAGCGGCTCAGCTTCGTCTTGAGCTTCTACAGCAACATCGCCTTCATCTTCCCGCTGTTCGTCGCGGCGCCGCAGTATTTCGCCGGTATTTACACGATGGGCGTGCTCATGCAGATCCGCCAGGCGTTCACCACCGTGAGCGACTCGTTCTCCTGGTTCGTCAACAGTTACGGCACGCTCGTCGAATGGCGCGCAACGATGAACCGTCTGCGCGAGTTCAAGCGCGTCATGCAGTCCACGCACCTCAGGGAATCGGTGCTGCCGGCCACCGAGCATGGCGGCATCAATCTGCACTATGTCGACGCCGATGCGTTGACCACGTACGACCTGCGGCTCGCGCTGCCGAACGGCACGACGCTCACGACGATCGGCAACATCACCTTCGAGCCGGGTTCGCGCTGGCTCGTGCGCGGCCCGTCGGGGGCCGGCAAGAGCACGCTCTTGCGGGCGTTCGCGGGGCTGTGGCCGTTCGGCGACGGCTCGATCGACGTACCCGTCGGTGCGCGCACGATGTTCGTGCCGCAACAAACCTATTTGCCGATCGGTACGCTCAAGGCGGCGTTGGCCTATCCGTCGCCGGCCGATGCGTTCAGCGAAGAGGCATGCCGGGACGCGCTCGTCGCATGTTATCTGGAGGGTTACGTCGAGCGGCTCGCCGAATCGGCGCACTGGACGCGCGTGCTGTCGCCGGGCGAGCAGCAACGGCTCGCCGCTGCGCGTGTGCTGCTGCACAAGCCCGACTACGTGTTCCTGGACGAAGCGACGAGCGCACTCGATCCGGCTAACGAAGCACATGTCTATCGATTGCTCACGGAGCGGCTTCCGAAGGCGGCCATCGTGAGCGTCGCGCACCGCGAAGCGCTCGGCGCGTTCCATGAGCACACGCTCGAGCTCGAGCGGGCTGACGAGAAGGCGATTGCTTGAGGGTGTGCGAAGAACGAAATGCTCGGCGCATCTTGCCAAAGTAGGTAGATGCGCCGCGGCGGTTTG
>DASZGN010000279.1:0-17349 GCA_035938775.1 Trinickia sp. | reverse complement strand
GATTAGCGTTACACTCGCGTTTCGTCCACCGGCTGTCGGTGTGCGCGCAAACCGTCTCCCACATCATTACCGAAAGACATGTCCCTCCCTTCCGATACGTCGCGGCCCAACGGCGACAGTACTGAAGAATGCGTCACACTCGCTGCGAAAGCGACGCTTCCAACCCGATACGGTACGTTCACGTCCTACGCGTTTCGCGTGGCCGCGGGCGATGCCGAGCATCTGGCGATGGTGATGGGCGACGTGGCCGATCAGCATTCGGTGCTTACCCGGCTCCATTCCGAGTGCCTGACTGGCGATGTGCTCGGCTCTTATCGCTGCGATTGTGGCGAGCAGCTCGATCTGGCCTTGCGGTATATCGCGGCCGAAGGGCGGGGCGTGCTGCTTTACTTGCGGGGCCATGAAGGGCGCGGGATCGGGCTGTCGAACAAGATTCGCGCCTATGCGCTGCAAGAACAGGGGCTTGACACCGTCGAGGCCAATCTCGAGCTGGGCTTGCCCGACGACGCGCGCGAGTACGACTCAGCCGCGGCGATCCTGCGCGCGCTCAAGGTGACGTCGGTCCGGCTCATGAGCAATAATCCGAAGAAATTCGACACGCTGTCGCAGCATGGCATTCCGGTGTGCGAGCGCGTGGCCCTCGCCATTCCCGTGCGCGACGAAAACGAGCGCTATATCCGCACCAAGCAGGTCAAGTTCGGGCATTACTTCGAGGAAAACGAATAGGCGCCGGTGCTGCCGGCAGCCCGGCCTATTGCGCCCATCGCCAAGCCTGGCCCCGGCGTGGCGTCCATCCGGCGGTGCTCGGCCCTCAGGGCGAAAAGGCGCGCTATTTCGGCCGCGATCCATCCGCATACTTCGTCCGTGCAGGCGTGCGCCATCCGATCGCCGTTCCAATAGCCGAACCGTACCTCGACCTCATTGTTCTTCACCCGCGTTCCGAGCTCGCGAAGTTCGGCACGCGACAATGCCATTCGGGCGCGTGCGGCGACCTCATCGAAATGATATTCAAGCCAATCCGCGAAAAAGAGGGCGTCGAAGTGGTTCGGCAGCGCAAAGGCGGCATCGCAGGTCACGCCCGCTGGCCGCTCGTCTCGCGCCGTTGCCGCACCAAGGTGCCACGCTGATAGCGCTGACCCCTCTAATAGTAGGCCGCCATAACGAAGCTGATGTGCGCGCAGCGCTTGCCAGAACAATGCGTGGTCATCGGCGCGTGAAGGTTGCACGACGACGTCGAATCCGTGCTCGTCGCAGCGGGCAATCGAGCGGACGACGAGGCGCAATGCGCAAAGCGGCTCATCGTCGCTCAAGACATTCGCTTGTCGGGGCAGGCCGAGCGGCGGTAAATCCGCATCGTCCGTGACGTGAACCGCGAGACCGCTGCGATCGAGTCGCAGAAGTGCCATATGCGATACGCCGGGATAAGCGAGCGATATCCTCGCCCGGGCGGCATAGCTGGACTCGATTGCCCCGGTGCGCAAAGCGCAGGCATGTTGCACGATCACTCTCCTTCCAGGCGGCGTTGAGAAGTGTTGCGTTACAGGGGCTGGGCGATGGGCTGCGCGTGATTGCATGCCGTGCTGTGCTCAATCGCCTGGCGCTTGCGTCGATCGCAGCGCCGGGTCGAGACCGAGCGCGGCGAGCGTCTGGCTGTCGATGTTGATCCAGCAGGCAACGACCATGCGTCCATCAATGCGTTGCGCGGGCCCCGCTCGATGGGCGTGCACGCCGATGCGGCGAAACAGGCGCTCCATGCTCAGAAAAGTGACGCCTATCAGCTGCCGTGCGCCGAGCTTCGCCGCGCATTCGACCACCGATGCGAGCATCGGCCGGACGGACCAGGCGTCGTTTTCATCGGCGAGCGGGCTCGAATGCAGATTGGCGGCGAAGCGGGAGAGCTCCCAGACATCGGGAGCGTGGGGCGCGGGCATATCGGTGGCCAGCAAAAAGGCAAAAAGCTCTTTCAACAGATACGGACGGGTGGTGGGCAGCAGCCGTGCACAGCCGCAGATAGCCCCCGATTCATCGCGAGCCACGACATAGACCGTATCTTCCCGATCGAATTGATCGCGTTCGTAGCGTTCATCCGCACACGGCAGTTGCCAGCCCAACTGTTCCACGAAGACCTGATGTCGATATTGTGCGAGCGCAGCATCGAGTTCCTCCGGCAGGTGCCCGGCACCGTGAACAGAAGTGCGCATGAGGTCCTCGCGTATCGCATTTAACGAGCGAATTACATCGCGCACCCCAAGGACCGGTAACTGTCAACCTTGACAGGGTTGGCAGAGGCAAAAAGTACCCCCGCCGGAACGCCACGAAGCCGTTCTGGCACTTATTGTCGAACTCGGTGATGATATTGAAATACGACCCGTATTTCGCTATAAATGCCGATTACGGGTTAATTGGCAGACAAAAAGCGGTTTGCCAACGGTTGCTGCCTGGCACTATTGAAGCGAGGGGTCTCGGGCATCGGGCCGCCAAAACCGCACACGTGCCGCGCGTGCCACGGCGTTCGGCCAATTGATCTGCGCGAGCCGGCGCATCAGCGCGCGCGCAGTGGCCTTCATGCCGATGTCCGCGCCGCCCGGGTCGATGCACATGATGTTGCTTCGAACGTCGCCCCAGGCGACAAGCAGCGCGCCGGAGGCGCGGTCGAGATACCAATCCCAGCCCACCGATAGGTAGGCTGCGCCAGGATGGCGAGTTCGCTGCCATTCCGTATAGCCGGCACTCACGGCATCGACGGAATCGGCACGCAGCTCGGCGAGCAACGCCTCGTCGAGCCCGGAGTCGACGTGCTCGAGCTGCAGCTCGCCAAGCGCACGTTCCGGAAGGCGAACATAACCGTCGGCGGCGGGATTTTGCGGCAAAGGGCAAGCGTATCTCATGGGGCGGACTGTAGCAGCCCGTCGCGCCCCTGGGACCTGCTAACTATGACAGCGTTGGGTGTGGACGGGAGTAAGCATGGGGTCGTCGTTGCGTTGGCAGGATTGCTACGATGCGTTGCACGCCGCGACGGACGAGCATCAGCTCTTCGAGAAACTCACGGGCTTCGCCAAGCGACTGGGCTTCGAATATTGTTGCTACGGCATTCGCGCGCCGCTGCCGGTGTCGAACCCCGCGGTCTCGATCTTCGATACCTACCCCGCGGGGTGGATGAAGCACTACCAGGAAAGCAACTTCATCGCCGTCGATCCGACCGTGCGCGAAGGCATGAGGAGCACGAGCCTCATTCTCTGGCCCGAGGCGAGCTCGAGTGTGCCGCCCCTGTGGTCCGATGCGCACGATTTCGGTCTGCGCGTCGGCGTGGCGCATTCGAGCTGGGCGGCGCACGGCGCCTACGGTCTGCTTACCCTGGCTCGCTCCGCCGATGCGCTGACGAGCGCGGAAATCGCTGCCCTGTCGCAAGAAATGCGCTGGCTTTCAAGCCTTTCTCATGCGCTGATGAGTGAGTTGCTCGTGCCGAAGCTCGTGCCTGAAGCGATCATCGTGCTCACGCCCCGCGAAATCGAGGTGCTGTGCTGGACCGGCGAAGGGAAGACTTCGTTTGAGATCGGCCAGATCCTCAAGATTTCCGAGCGGACCGTCAACTTTCACGTGAACAACGTGCTCTTGAAGCTGAACGCGACCAACAAGGTGCAGGCGGTCGTCAAGGCGATCGCGCTGGGATTGATTGCTTCGCCTTGAGGGGCGTCGAAGCTCGGATCGCGCAGATCGGACAATAGCGGGCGTTGAAATATGCCGCAGCGTTTCCGTTGCCCGCTCTTGGTTGCTTCCTTCCGTGACCGTCCTCAAGACACCAACCGCGATGCATGCCCCGGCGCAAGCTCGCCTAGCTCGGCGAGCGGGTGGCGTTCGGGCGGCCACGGCGAGCGCATGAAATGGCGCACGCGTTCAGGGCTGACCTCCGCAAGTGTCGCAGGGCGCCAGCGCGGCGCGCGGTCTTTGTCGACGAGATGCGCACGCACACCCTCGCATAGATCGCCTTCTGCGATCGCGTGCGAGACGATGTCGAGCTCCATCCTGAACGCCTCGGCAAGCGTCATCGAGCGCCCGCGCAAGAGCGCCTCGCGGGTCACGTGCAGCATCGTCGGTGAATACGCGCGCAGCGCTTCAAGGGTTGTCTTTAACCACGTGCGCGCTTCTTCTGACGGGGCGCCGCTCATGGCCGTCGCAAGCGACGCCGCCATTTCGTCGACGGAAAAGCGCGCGTCGAAGTGCCGGGCAATCGCGGGCAAGTGGGCGTCGAGCGGCGCCGGCGGCATGGCGCTGTTCGGGTTCGGAATGACGAAAGCTTCACTGAAGCGCTCACGCACCTGATCCGCCGGCAGCGCTTCGAGACGCGCCTCGAATGTGCGAAGCCAGTCGCTCGGCACGCAGACGTCGGCGAGCTTGCAGCGCAGCGCGTCGGCGCCGCTAAGCGTCGCGCCGGTCAGGCCGACGTACAGTTCGAGCTCCACCGGCATGACGCTCAGAAAGCGCGTCGCACCGACGTCGGGTACAAAGCCGATCCGCGTCTCGGGCATCGCGATCTTGCTGCGCTCCGTTGCGACGCGCAGCGTCGCCGCCTGCGTGAGCCCCATGCCGCCGCCCATCGTGATGCCGTCGGCCAGCGCGACGATCGGCTTCGGAAATGTGTGCAGTGCGAAATCGAGCCGGTATTCGTCGATGAAAAACTGCCGCCAGCCCGTGGGCCCCTCGACCTGCCCCGCGTTCGCCAACGCGTAGAGCGCGCGCACGTCGCCGCCGGCGCAAAATCCCTTCTCGCCGCTGCCCCTCAGCACGAGCGCGACGATTTCCGGGTCTTTCCGGCAACGTTCGACATGCTCCGCCAGCTCGCGCACCATCGCGTGCGATAGCGCGTTGAGCGCATGGGGGCGCTCGAGTGTGAGGATCGCGACGCGGTTGACGATGTGAAAGTGCACGCGGCCCTGCGCGACATCGGGGGCGCCCGATTCGGCGTCGCTTGCCGCTCGCGGGTTTTCTGCACGTGCATTCATCCAATGACTCCAATGACGCCGATGGTTGCGGGACGCATTACGCCTCGTTGCGTTCGTAAAGCTTGATGATGGCCGAGAAATCGAGGCCGCCGCGGCCGCTTGCGCTCATCGCCTGGTAAAGCTGCTGCGCGAGCGCGCCGAGAAAGACCGGCTGCTTCGCGGCGCGCGCCGCATCCGCGGCAAGGCCGAGGTCCTTCAGCATCAGGTCGGCGCCGAAGCCGCCCGTGTAGCCGCGCGAGGCGGGGGCTGTCTCGACGATGCCCGGGTAGGGGTTATAGGTGTCCGAGCTCCAGCAGCGGCCCGTCGAGGTGTTGATGATGCCGGCCAGCACCTTCGCGTCGATGCCAAGCGCCGTGCCGAGCGACATCGCCTCGGCCACCCCCGCCATCGTGATGCCGAGCAGCAGGTTGTTGCAGATTTTCGCGACCTGGCCCATGCCCGTGTCGCCGCACTGGACGATGTTCTTGCCCATCGCCGCAAGCACCGGCCGCACCGTTTCGCAGGTAGCCACGTCGGCGCCCACCATGAACGTGAGCGTGCCCGCCGCTGCCCCGCCCGTGCCACCGGACACGGGCGCGTCCACGAAGACGTTGCCGTGCGCCGCCGCGAGCTTCGCAAACGCCTGCGCACTTGCCGGGTCGATCGTGCTCGAATCGACGATGACGGTGCCCGGCGCGATGCCGGCGAGCACGCCGTCGTCAGCCGCCAGCACTGCGCGCACGTGCGCGGCGGCCGGCAGCATCGTGATGACGAGCTCCACATCGCTCGCCGCGGCCTTGGGCGACGCGCTGGCGGCGGCGCCCGCCTCGACGAGCGAGCGCACCGCTTCGGCGCTCAGATCGAAGACCTTCAGCGCGTGGCCGTGCTTCAGCAGGTTGCGCGCCATCGGCGCGCCCATGTTGCCGAGGCCGATGAATCCGATTTTCATGGGGTTGTCTCCGTGGCTCGTAAAGCTGCTCAACGCAGGCTGATCGTCGTATTCACGCCGCCGTCATGCGTGGCCGCATCGTCGAACCAGCGCGCGGTGACGGTCTTCGTTTGCGTATAGAACTGCACGACCTGCTTGCCGTATGGGCCGAGGTCGCCGAGCTTCGAGCCGCGCGAGCCCGTGAAGCTGAAAAACGGCACAGGCACCGGAATCGGGATGTTGATGCCCACTTGTCCGATATCGATCTCGCTTTGGAACTTGCGCGCCGCCGCGCCGCTTTGCGTGAACAGGCCCACGCCGTTGCCGAACGGATTGCGGTTCACGAGCGCGATCGCTTCGTCAAGCGTTTCGACCTCGAGTACGACGAGCACCGGGCCGAAGATTTCGGTTCGGTAGATCGTCATGTCGGTCTTGACGTCGGAGAAGATCGTCGGGCCGATGAAGTTGCCGTGCTCGTAACCCGGTACCTTGATGCCTCGGCCGTCGAGCGCGAGCGTCGCGCCTTCGCCCACGCCTTTCGCGATCAGCGACAGGATGCGCTCCTTGGCCGTCTTTGAGACAACGGGCCCAACGTCGGTGTTCGGCTCCGTGCCCGCGTTGACCTTGAGCGCCTTGGCGCGTTCGACGAGATCGGGCAGCCATTCGCGCGTCTTGCCGACGAGCACCACCGCCGATGTAGCCATGCAGCGCTGGCCCGCGGCACCGAAGCCCGCCCCCGCGAGCGCGTTCAACGTCTGCTCGCGATTGGCGTCGGGCAGCACCACGGCGTGATTCTTCGCGCCCATCATCGATTGCACGCGTTTGCCATGCTGGCTCGCGAGCGTATAGACGTGCGTGCCGACAGCCGTCGAGCCGACGAACGACACCGCCTTGACGAGCTCGTGCGTGCACAGCGCATCGACAACCTCCTTGCCGCCATGCACGACGTTGAGCACGCCGCGCGGCACGCCCGCTTCGATCGCGAGCTCGACGAGCGCCATCGTCGAAAGCGGATCCTGCTCGGAAGGCTTCAGCACGAACGTGTTGCCGCAGACGATCGCCATCGGAAACATCCAGAGCGGAATCATCGCCGGGAAGTTGAACGGCGTAATGCCGGCGCACACGCCGATCGGCTGGCGCAGCGTATACGTGTCGACCGCGCCCGCGACGTTCTCGGCGAACTCGCCCAGCTGCAGCGTGCCGATCGAGGCCGCGTGCTCGACCACTTCGAGCCCGCGGAAGATGTCGCCTTCGGCATCGGGCAGCGTCTTGCCTTGCTCGGTGCTCAGGATCTTCGCGATGCGCGGCATATGCTCGCGGATCAGCGCCTGGTACTTGAGCATGATGCGCATGCGCGTGCCGATGGGAGTCAACTTCCATTGCGCGAACGCGGTGTGCGCGGCGCGCACCGCGGCGTCGACTTCGGCTTGGGTCGCGAACGGCACGCGCGCAAGCACTTCCTGCGTGGCCGGATTGACGATGTCGCGCCACTCGCTCGACGCGGACTCGACGAATTCGCCGTTGATCAACAGCTTGACGCTCGGGCGGCTGGCGCCGGCGGCAGAAGACGGTTGTGCGCTCATCGATAAGCTCCTGGTCTGTCTCTAGGGAATGCGGATGGATAGGCGTGCGGTGCCGGCTAGGCGGGCGACGCGAGGCCGGGTGGCCGGTCGTCGCCTCGTATCGGCAATCTCGCTCAGCGAAGCTCGGGGAAATCGTCCTCCCAGTACTCGCCGGGCAGCCGCGTACTCGCATCGCCGCGCTCGATCTCGCGGCGGCGCAGCTCGACGCGGCGGATCTTGCCGGATATCGTCTTCGGCAAGTCAATGAGCTCGATGCGGCGAATGCGCTTGTACGGCGAGAGCTTTTCGCGCGAGAAGCTGAAAACGCTCTTCGCGAGCTCCGGCCCGAAGGTGTAGCCGTGGCGCAGCATCACATAAGCCTTCGGCACCGCGAGGCGCAGCGGGTCGGGGCTCGGCACGACCGCGGCCTCGGCGATCGCTTCGTGCTCGATCAGCACGCTTTCGAGCTCGAACGGGCTCACGCGGTAGTCCGACGATTTGAAGACGTCGTCGGCACGGCCGATGAAGACGTATGCCCCGTCGGGGCGGCGCATCGCAATGTCCGACGTGCGATACAGCCCGTCGCGCATCACGTGGCGCGTGGCGTCGGCGTTGTTCGCGTAACCGGTCATGAGGCCCAGCGGGCGCGCGGTGCTCGTGGCGTCGGAGTGGCCGGTTGCGTTCGTTGCATTCGTTGCGTCCGTTGCGTCGGGCGTCGCGCGCGTGTCGCTGTCCAGTTGCAACGCGACTTCGCCTTCCTCCGCCGGCTGACCCTCGGGGTCCAGAAGCGCGACGCGGTAGCCCGGCATCGGCCGGCCCATCGACCCCGGCACCACCGGTTGCCCGGGCGAGTTGCCGATCACGCAAGTCGTTTCCGTCTGGCCGTAGCCGTCGCGAATCGTCACGCCCCACGCGCTTTTCACACGCTCGATGATCTCAGGGTTGAGCGGCTCGCCGGCGCCGACGATCTCGCGCAGCTTCACCTCGTATGACGCGAGCGGCTCTTGCACCAGCATGCGCCAGACAGTGGGCGGCGCGCAGAGCGTCGTCACACCGTGGCGCACGAGCGCTTCGAGCGTTTGCTTCGCGTCGAAACGCGCGAAGTTGACGATGAAGATGCACGCCTCGGCATTCCACGGTGCGAAAAAGCAGCTCCATGCATGCTTCGCCCAGCCCGGAGAGCTGATGTTCCAGTGGATGTCGCCCGGTTGCAGCCCGATCCAGTACATCGTCGACAAGCTGCCGACCGGGTAGCTCTCGTGCGTGTGCTCGACGAGCTTGGGCTTCGACGTGGTGCCCGACGTGAAGTAGAGCAGGAGCGGATCGCTCGCCCGCGTCGTGCCTTCGGGCGTGAAAGCGGGCGAGGCGGCGTAGCCGTCGGCGAAATCGAACCACTTGCCGGCGGCGTTGGCGGTGGGCGCCGCGTTCATATTGGCGTCAGCGCCGACCGCAATCTTGACGAGCGGAGACTCGAGCACGCCAGGTGCGTCGAGCGCGTCGAACTTCGCGCGCTCGGCGGCCTCGACGATCGCGAATTTCGGTTGGCCGATGCGTACACGATCGCGTACGTCGTCGGCTGAAAGTTGGGTAGTGGCCGGCATCAGCACCGCGCCAAGCTTGAACGCGGCCAGCATCGCGTCCCACAGCTCGACGCGGTTCGGCAGCATCAGGAGCACCCGATCGCCGCGCGCCACGCCCAGGCCGCGCAGGAAATTCGCGATACGCGAGGAGCGCTCCGACATCTGCGCGAAGGACAACTGCAAGCTTGCACCGCCCGGCTCGACGATCCACAGCGCCGGCTTGTCGTTGCCGCGCGCCATGACGTCGAAGTAATCGAGCGTCCAGTTGAACTCGTCCAGCGCCGGCCACGCGAACTCGCGGTAGGCGAGCGGGTAGTCGGTTCGGTGGCGCAGCAGGAACTCCCGCGCAGCGAGGAAGCGTTGTGATGCCGTCATCGTCGTCTCCTGGGCTCTGTTTTGAAGCGCACTGTGAGCACTTCTTAGTTATAGATGCCGGGCGGTCGCCGCGTTGCCGGGCTCAGAGCTCGTTGCTCGTCGGATATTTACGCGTGAGAGTGTAGGGAGGGCGCGGGCGGCTTTCGATGCTCAAGACGCTCACTTTGCGTGAGCGCATTTGCCATCGCGGCGCCAGGCCCCAAGCGCGCGAAGGCATTGTGAGGGGGCGTCAGCTTACGCCGAGGCGGCGCAGCACGGCATTGCCGTCGGGCGTCAATTGAAAGCGCGCAGTGCCGGAGCCCGTGCTGACCGTTTCGACAAGGCCTGCCTCCTCGAGCAGCGGAATCTCCGGCTTGCCGCCAACTTCGATCGGCGCGTGCAGCAACAGCAAAAGGGTGGCGATCTCGTGGTGGCTCAGGATGCGCCGCAGCATCGTGCGGGGTTTGCGCGGGGTTTTCGGGGGCATGGCCAAGTTCGAATCGTTTGTAACGGTCATGGGCTGGCTCCGTCGATGACGTCTAGCAGTCGATGGTAAGGTTCGGTGCCTTAACCGAGGCTTAAAATGAGCCGCCCAGTTTGCAACGAGAAGTTACGCGCTCGAGGCCCGGTCGCCGTCCGGCGTGAAGGAGCGCGGTTTGAACATGCCGTGCCATGGGCGCGGTGTCAAAGATGTCGAGCGATTACCATGCGTTGCACTTCGCTCGTGCCTTCGTAGATCTGCGTGATGCGCGCGTCGCGGTAGTGACGCTCCACCGGATAGTCCTCGAGGTAGCCGTAGCCGCCGTGAATCTGGATCGCCTTCGAGCAGACTTCCTCGGCGAGCTCCGACGCGTAGAGCTTCGCCTGGGACGCCTCGGACAGACACGGCTTGCCCGCGCTGCGCAGGCGCGCAGCATGATGCACCAGCAGGCGCGCCGCGTTAAGCCGCGTGGCCATGTCGGCGAGCATGGTCGCGATCGCCTGGTGCTCCTTGATGGTCTTGCCGAACTGCGTGCGCTCGTTTGCGTGGCGGCGCGCGGCGTCGAAGGCGGCACGTGCGATGCCGACCGCCTGCGCGGCGATGCCGATGCGCCCGCCCTCGAGGTTCGACAGCGCGATCTTGAGCCCTTCGCCGCGCGCGCCCAGCAGGTTTTCCTCGGGAATCGCGCAGTTATCGAACGCAATGGGGCAGGTGTCCGAGGCGCGGATGCCGAGCTTGTTTTCAGGGCGGCCCACGTTGAAACCGGGGGTGTCGGTCGGCACGATGAAGGCCGAGATGCCGCGCTTGCCGAGCTCCGGGTCCGTCACGGCGAACACGATCGCGACGCCCGCGCGGCGGCCATTGGTCACGAACTGCTTGTTGCCGTTGATGATCCAGCGGCCGTTTTCCAGCACGGCACGCGTTTTCAGGTTGTTCGCCTCGGAGCCCGCTTGCGGCTCGGTCAGGCAAAACGCGCCAATTGTCCTGCCGAGCGCGAGGTCGTGCAGCCACCGGGCCTGCTGTTCAGGAGTGCCGAAGTTGAGAATCGGGCCGCAGCCTACCGAGTTATGGACGCTCATCAGCGTCGCGCACGCCGCGCAGCCGGCCGCGATTTCCTCGAGCGCGAGCGCATAGGACACGTAGTCGGTGTACGTGCCGCCGAGCTCCGGCGGCACGATCATGCCGAGCAGCCCGAGCTCGCCCATCTGCGCGACGATGGGCTGCGGCAGCGCGCCTTCGCGATCCCATTCGCCCGCATGCGGCGCGAGGCACTCGGTGGCGAACTCGCGCGCGGCATCGCGAATCATCCTTTGTTCGTCGGTGTAGAACTCGTTCATTGCGGCGCAACCTTTCTGATTTCTTGGCGGATTCGATGGGGCGGCTCGAAGCTCGGGCGTCAGGGTGCGGCCGGCTTGGCGGCGCTTTGCGCGCGCCTTACACTGTGTCGCTTTGCCCGGCGCTGGGGATTCTTCGCGACGCGTGCGCGTGCGCATGCGCCGCGTCTTGCCGCGCGCCACGCGGATAAGCCGCTGACGCGTCGAAGTGTAAGAAGGCGGCAAGCAGCTTTCGATGCTCAAGCCGCTCAATTCGCGTGAGCGTCTTTGCCACCACATTTGCCACCGGCTGCGCCCCTCGCGAGCGCGACAACCTTGAATGCCATGAACAGTGAAAGAGGGACGATCGCCGTCAGTCTCGTCGAAGAAGCCGTGCGCTGCGTGACGCGTCGCGGCGTCGATCCGCTGCCGATGCTCGAGGAGGCCGGCATCGCGCCGCAACTGCTCGCTTCGCCGAGCGCGCGCGTGTCGTCCGCGCAATACGGCGCGCTGTGGAACGCGATCGGCCGCGCGCTCGACGACGAGTTCTTCGGCCAGGACTCGCATCCGATGCGCAGCGGCAGCTTCATTGCCATGTGCCAGGCGGCGCTCACCACGCGCAACGGCGCCCAGGCGCTCGCGCGAACGACCGGCTTCATGCGGCTGGTGCTCGATGACATGGCCGTTGAAACGCACGTGTCGAGCGAGCGTGTGCGCTTGATGTATCGCTTGCGCGACGGCGCGCGCGACAAGGCGATGTTTGCCTACGCGACTCATTTCATTCTGGTGTACGGCGTCGTGTCCTGGCTCGTGGGGCGGCGCATCCCCATTCTTGCGGCGCGCTTTCGCTGCGCGGAGCCGGCCGCGGGCCACGAATACCGTTTGATGCTCTGCGACGATTTGCGCTTTGACGAGCGCGAGTCGTACGTCGATCTCGCCCCGGCGTTTCTCGATCTGCCCGTCATCCAGACGGCGAAGTCGTTGAAGACATTCTTGCGGGACGCGCCGGCGAGCTTCATCGTCAAGTACCGCAACCCCGATTCGTTGACCGCGAGGGTGCGCCGCGCTTTGCGCGCGCGTCCGATTGCCGAGTGGCCGGCCGCGCATACGCTCGCCGTCGAGCTGGGCACCGCCGAGGCCACGATGCGGCGCCGGCTCAAGCGCGAAGGCTATACGTACCAGTCGATCAAGGACGGCCTGAGGCGCGACATGGCGATCGCGGCGCTGCAAGCGGGCGAGCAGACGATCGCCGATATCGCGGTGGCGGTCGGCTTTGCCGAGCCGAGCGCATTTCACCGCGCGTTCAGAAAGTGGACGGGCGGCCGGCCGACCGACTATCGCTCGTAAACCTTGAATCTCGGGTTCCGGGCTGGCTTGTCCGAGCGAGTCAAACGGGGCGATCGAGGTTGCACGCCTTAAGCGGGCATGCGCGTTGCTGCCGCTGAGTCGAGTGGCGCCAAATGCGCGGCAAGCCCCGATGGGTC
This sequence comes from Trinickia sp., assembly GCA_035938775.1. Taxonomy (GTDB): domain Bacteria; phylum Pseudomonadota; class Gammaproteobacteria; order Burkholderiales; family Burkholderiaceae; genus Trinickia. The sequence continues at coordinate 4,668 of DASZGN010000279.1, read as the reverse complement.
TGAAAACTGGCGCAGCATCGTTTGTGGACTTTGCTCGCACCGCTACGATTCGCTGCGCCCACGACAACCCTATGGAGGAATCCGTCCGTGATGAGCTACAAGGAATTACTGGCCAGAAAACAAGAATTGGACGCCGAGATCGAGCAAGCGAGGCAAGCCGAGGCAGAGGCCGCACTCGCGAGCGTACGCGAAACGATCGCGGCATTCGGTTTCACCCCCGATGACATTTTCGGCTCGCGCCGCAAATCGAGAGGAGGTGTGAGTGCCGTACCGCGCTTTCGTCATCCCGAGACCGGCGAAACCTGGGGCGGGCGAGGTCCTCGCCCGCGGTGGCTCAAGGGAAAGGACCCCGAGCAGTTTCGTGTGAAGGACTAGTTATCTTCCGTCGGTCCTGGCTCATTCCCTTCAATTGAATTGGCCGCGCCGCGCACGGTTTGCTTAAAAAAGACGCGTCGTCCGCTTGATGACGCGAAACAAGTCCAACGCAGTGAAACCGTGCGCGGCGAGGTAATTCCATGGCCCAGCCGCGGTTCGCCTATTCGCCTATCCAACGCTTCCCGGCACATACGCCTCGAGCTTTTCGATGAGCGTCGCGCGGATGAGCGGCTTGACCATGAAATCCACCGCGCCGGCCTTCAGACTTTCCATGACGACCGATCGCTGGCTGTGCCCCGTGATGATGATCACCGGAATGTCGGCGAAAGCATGGAGCGACTTGAGGCGGCGCGTCACTTCGACGCCGTCGAGATCGGGCAGGTCGACATCCATCAGCACCAGATCGGGTCGTGCTTTCCATAACGCGGCAAGTGCTTGAGCCCCGCTCGATGCGCAGGTGAGATCGATGCGGGCATCGGCCAAAAACTGCCGAAGCAGCGTACGCTGGAATGCATCGTCGTCGACGGCGAGCACCGAAGGCCGCACGCGTGCGGCCAGCTCGCGCATCGTGCGCGCCGCCTGAAGCTGTGGACCCATCGCGAGCGCGAGTTCCTGCGCCGCGCGGCAAAGCGCATCGACCGACTCGCCAAGCTTGCCGAAACGCCCGCGGAACGCGCCGCCGGCCATCTGTTCGGCGGCGGTTGCGGCAGCGCTTGTGCGGTCCACCTCCTGCGCGAAGCGGCGCGCGAACTCGGCCAGTTGCGGCTCCAATCCCGCGATATGCCGTGCCTGCGCGGCGAGCTGCCCCGGCGTGACGGCCTCGGCGGACGCTGTCGCGATGAGACTCATGCCGTGGTGAACGGCCATGGCGAGGCGCGGCGCGTCGTGCGTGGTTGGCCAAAAAAGGACGTAGTCGTCGAAGTGTCCGGTCCGACACAACTCGTAGACGCGCCGAAGCTCCGGCCTGCCGCAAAGAACGATCGTGCGGTGCGGCACCGTATGCGCGATCTTGCTCGAGCGGTAGAGGCCACCGTAATAGCGCTGCGCGGCTTCGACCCGCTCGAAGCTCAAAATGACGATGGCCGGCAAATGCGCCTCGAAATCGGCCGCCGCGTTTTCGGGTTTCGTCGAGAGATGAACGTTATGGAACTCCTCGGCGAGCACGCTTGCGACGAAGCGCGCATCCGCGTCATTGTGTGCGGCGATGAGGATCGGCGGATCGTCTTTCAATGGCTTGTCCTTTGATTGCCGATCGCCGGCTCACGATTCGCCGCTTCGGTCCGCCTGCGTCGATTGCACGAGGCGGCGCGCGGCACCGATTGCGCGGCCATACGCGGTATCGAATTGCATGGCGAGCGCGACAAGCTCGGCGATGCCGGCGGCAGCCGGCTGCGTTGCAAGGCTTTCGATGCGAGCGCACAGCTCGCCGAGCGGCAGCGCGCCGATCGAGCGCGATGACGATTTCAATCGATGAGCGAGCGCACCCGCCTCGCGCGCATGGCCTTCGCTCAAATGCCGGCGCAATGCGTGGGCGAGCTGCGCCGTGCAGTCGATGTATTCGGCGAGTACCGCGTGGATCATCTCGTCATCGTCGCCGACGATGCCGCGCACTATTTCGATGTCGATGTCGATGTCGACGCGGATGCCGCTCGCCTGCGCCGGCGCATCGGCACGAGGCGCAGCAGGAGCGATTGAGGCGCAACACGTGCTCGAAGTCACCGCTATGGCCGATTTGGTCGGGCATGCAATGGGCGCGGGCCGTGCGTTCGCTCCGACCGTCCACTTCTCCAGCGCCTCTCGCAGCAGGTCCAGCTTCAATGGCTTCGTCAAGTAGTCGTCGATGCCGAGCGCTTTCGCGCGGCTCGCTTCGCCATGGATCGCGTTGGCGGTAAGCGCAACGATCGGCACGCGCGGGCGCAGCGCTTGCGCTTCTTCGTCCCGGATCGCCTGGGCGAGCTCATAGCCGTCGCGGTTCGGCATGTGAAGATCGGTCAAAACGAGCGTGTAGGGCGTCGCGCGCCACATATGCAAGGCCTCGTCGCCGTCGGTGGCCATATCGGCCGCGTAGCCGAGCAAACCCAATTGCCGCGAGATCACCTTGCGGTTGATCGCGTCGTCCTCCGCGACAAGAATCAGCGCACCGCGGGCGCGCGTGGCGCCATCCGTGTCCCGCGTTTCCGACGCCGCGCGCGCGCGTGCTCGATGCGCCTCGTCCTGGCTCGCGCCACGCCCGACATCGTCGGCGTCCGGTAGGACTCTGCCCGCGGCGAGCGCCACCGCATCGAGGAGCGCGCGCCGTCGCAGCGCCTGCGCGCCGATCGAGACCGCGTTGCCCGTGTGAGCCGTGAGCGCCAGTTCGCGCGCGGCCGTGATCCGCACTTCGCCTGCGAGCCGCGGCACGGCCACGCCGCTCAGCTCGCCGTGCACGAGCACCACGTGCGCGCCTGCGCTCGCCAGCCGAGCGTGCGCTTCGTCGGCATCGCGCGCGATGCTCACGTCGGCGCCCGCGCATCGCAGGTAATGCGCGATGTCGTCGCAGCGCCAATCGGGCGACGCAACGACGACGCACGCGAGCCCGCCCAGCGCGGCCATGCGTCGCTCGGGCGCACCGGGCGCCGGCGTGAGCGGCAGCCGCACGACAAATGTCGACCCACGACCGGGCTCGCTCACGACCGACATGTCCCCGCCCAACAGCGCGACAAGCCGGCGGCAGATCGCGAGGCCGAGCCCTGTGCCGCCGAAGCGCCGCCTCGTCGATGCTTCGGCCTGGCTGAACGGGAGGAACAGCTTTGCGATCGTGTCGGATGTCATGCCGATGCCGTTGTCGGCGATCTCGAAGCGCACTTCCGGCGTTGCCGATTCGCCGAGCGTCGCGCGCAACGAAACGCGTCCTTCCACGCCGTCTCGCCCGCTGGAGAACTTGATCGCGTTGCCGACGAGGTTATAGAGAATTTCCCGCACCCGCGTGTCGTCGGACATCACGAGCCCGGGCAACTCGGGCGAGACGTAGGTGCGCAGGGCGACGCCGCGCGCATCGGCAACGGTCGCGAGCGACGAGGCGAGTCCATCGACGATGTCTTCGATCGAGACGGGCACGGATTCCACTTGCAGCTTGCCCGCTTCTATCTTCGAAAAATCGAGCACGTCGTCGATGATCTTGAGCAACGCCGATGCGCAATCGCGAATCGTGCGAACCATGTCCTTCTGATCGGCCGACAGGGTCGAGCGCGTCAGCACTTCCGTCATCCCCATGACGCCGTTCATCGGCGTGCGGATTTCATGGCTCATCGTCGCGAGGAAGGCGCTCTTCGCGCGCGAGGCAGCTTCCGCATCCAGACGAGCATGCTCGAGTTGCTCCGCCTTTGCCATCTCGCGCCGATTCGATGCGGCGAGATTCTCGAGCAGCACCTTCGTGCGGCGCTCGGTCATGATGATCAGCATCGTCAGCAGCGCCGCCGCGGCGAGCAGCAGCAGACTGCGGGTGCGCCATGCCGACAGATACTCGTCGGTCGAGTAGCCGACCGAGACGGTAAGCGGGTAGTCTGTCAGCGACCGATAGCTGACGATCGTGTCGCGCCCGTCGGCAAACCACGGCACGCGCAAGTTGCCCGTGGGCGCGCGCGAAAGAGCAAGGCGCAACGGGTCGCGCGGCGGCAATGCCGCGCCTATGGAGTCGTCGCTGCCCGAGCGCAACGCGCGAATCACGAAATCCCGCGACCCAATGACACTCAGGACGGCGTGCCTGCGCAGGCGCAACCCGTTGTAAAGGTCCGTGAAATACGAAGGATCGACCGACACGACCACGACGCCAAGAAACCGCCCATCGGCACTGTTGATGCGCCTCGAGAGTTGCAGCGACGGCTTGCCGCTCACGCGGCCGACGAGCGGCTTGCCGATCATGAGCGCCGTGCTCGGATCGTGCAGATGCACCTTGAAATGTTCCCGATCGGACAGATCGATCGGTATGAAGCCGGACACCGTCGACGCTCGCAAGTACCCGTGCGGATCGATGACGGCGACTTGAACGAAAACGTCGAGCTTCAAGAGCCCCGCGGTGACATAAGAGCCGAGCGGGACGGATACGCCGTCTTTCTGCACTTGCCAGGCGACGAGCGCGGCGACTTGCTCGGCTTCGCGCATGACGCGCATGGCGTTGGCGGTGAGCGTATCGGCAAGCGCGCTCGCGCTCGCCCGTGCGTTGCGCATTTCGGCGTTCTCGTCCCACATCGTCAATATGCCCAGGGCGAGCCAGAGCGCGAGGATCAACACGATGCTCTGAAGCCTGACCTGGCT
>DASZGN010000278.1:0-6575 GCA_035938775.1 Trinickia sp. | reverse complement strand
CCAACAGCAGTGGGACACCGACCCGCGCTGGAAAGGCATCAAGCGCGGCTACACCGCCGACGACGTCGTGCGCCTGCGCGGCTCGCTCACGGTCGAGCACACGCTGGCCAAGCGCGGCGCCGAAAAGCTGTGGAGCTTTGTCAACAGTGAACCGTTTGTGAACGCGCTGGGCGCGCTGACCGGCAACCAGGCCATGCAGCAGGTCAAAGCCGGCCTGAAAGCGATCTACCTGTCGGGCTGGCAGGTGGCGGGCGATGCCAATCTCGCCGGCGAGATGTATCCGGATCAATCGCTTTATCCGGCCAACTCGGTGCCGTCCGTCGTCAAGCGCATCAACAACACCCTGACGCGCGCGGACCAGATCCAATGGTCGGAAGGCAAGAATCCCGGAGATGAGGGCTATGTCGACTTCTTCGCGCCGATCGTCGCCGACGCGGAAGCGGGCTTCGGCGGCGTGCTCAACGCGTTCGAGCTGATGAAGGCGATGATCGAGGCGGGCGCATCGGGCGTGCATTTCGAAGACCAGCTCGCATCGGTCAAGAAGTGCGGCCATATGGGCGGCAAGGTGCTCGTGCCGACCCGCGAAAACGTCGGCAAGCTGACCGCCGCGCGTCTCGCGGCCGACGTCTGCGGTGTGCCGACCGTGCTGATCGCGCGCACCGACGCCGAAGCGGCGGATCTGATCACGTCCGACGTCGACAGCAACGATCGCCCGTTCCTCACGGGTGAGCGCACGGTCGAAGGCTTTTTCCGCACGAAGCCGGGGCTCGAGCAAGCGATCTCGCGCGGGCTCGCCTACGCGCCGTACGCGGACATGATCTGGTGCGAAACGGGCAAGCCGGACCTCGAATACGCGAAGAAATTCGCCGAAGCGATCCATAAGCAATTCCCGGACAAGCTGCTCTCGTACAACTGCTCGCCGTCGTTCAACTGGAAGAAGAACCTCGACGACGCAACGATCGCCAAGTTCCAGAAGGAGCTCGGCGCGATGGGCTACAAGTTCCAGTTCATCACGCTTGCCGGCTTCCATTCACTCAATTACTCGATGTTCAATCTCGCGCACGGCTACGCCCGCCAGCAGATGAGCGCTTTCGTCGAGTTGCAGCAAGCCGAATTCGCCGCGGCCGAAAAGGGCTTCACGGCGGTCAAGCATCAGCGCGAAGTCGGCACCAGCTATTTCGATGCCGTGACGCAGACCGTCGAGCGCGACGCATCGACGACGGCACTGCATGGCTCCACGGAAGACGAGCAGTTCTTCGATTCGAAGAAGGTCGCGTAAGCTGGACGCGGATTCGCCTGGCCCCACGCATGCGGGCCGGGCGGCATCCGCCCGCCGCACCGACGCGCCCACGAGAAGACTTGAAACGGCCTCACCGGCATCGAGGACGGCGAGCCGCATCCCGAGGGATGGGGCTCATCAGCGATAGACGATCACCGGAATCTTCGTATGCGTTAGCACGCGCTGGGTTTCGCTGCCGATCAGCAGGCTGCCGAGCCCGCGCCGGCCATGCGATGCCATGAAGATCACGTCGCAGCCGCCCTGCTCCGCGGCTTCGATGATGCCGAGATACGGCGAGGGATGCACGCTCGTCTGGCTCGAGCACGCGACGCCCACGCGGCGCGCGGCCTCTTCGACTTCGCGCAAATGCTCGCGCGCCTCGCGCTCGCTGCGCTGCTGGAAGTCGGCCGGCGGCTCGACGACCACTTCGGAAAACGGCGTGTACGGATACTGCGGCAGACATGCATAGGCCGTGATGCGAGCGCCGACGGATTGGGCGAGATCGATCGCGCCGTCGATCGCCTTTTGCGACAGATCGGAGCCATCGGTCGGGACCAGGATGTGCTTGAACATGGCGCTCCCCCTCATCGACTGTTGCGCGGCCTATGCGGCTTCAGAAAGGTATTTCGTGCGGCGCACGCAAAGCGCGCCTAGAGTCGATTGTAGTGCGGGGATACGTTTCGGGCGGCCGCTGTCCGGGTGACTCCGCATATCGGAAACCCGGCTGAGGCTATTATCAGTAGCCCAAATGATGCTGTTCGGACGTATGTTTAAGAAATGATAGTAGACCGAGCGTGCGGCACGGCTGCCATCGAATCGTTTTTTTTACGAAGAGAGTCGCCAATAGCATGCGACTGAGAATGCATCTCGACTTGTGATACGGAGTGCACGGCAATGTCGGTCACCACTCGCTTTCCGAAATTCATCAACACGCTCGCGTTATCGGAGAAGGAAAAGGCTCCCGGCAGCGCACGCGGCAGCCCCGACGCGTGACATTGCGATAAACGCGAGCATGAAGCAATGCACACCCCCCATATTCCATCTGACCGACCAAGGAGAATTTCATGGCGAACACGCTGTCATTGCCGCAGGGCATGGAAATAACCGGCGCGATCGAGCCGGGCTTCGAAACGATTCTGACGCGCGAGGCGCTCGAGCTTGTCGCCAAGCTGCATCGCATGTTCCAGCCGCGTCGCCGCGAGCTCTTGCAGGCGCGCGCCGAGCGCACGCGGCGCCTCGACGCCGGCGAGCGGCCCGACTTTCTTCCCCAAACGAAGTCGGTGCGCGAGGGCGATTGGAAGATCGCGCCGTTGCCGAAAGATCTCGAGTGCCGCCGCGTGGAGATCACGGGGCCTGTCGAGCGCAAGATGATCATCAACGCGCTGAATTCGGGCGCGGACTCGTACATGACCGACTTCGAGGATTCGAATACGCCGAACTGGCACAACCAGATCACGGGCCACTTGAACCTGAAGGATGCGGTGCGCCGCACGATCACGCTCGAGCAAGGCGGCAAGACATACAAGCTCAACGACAAGACGGCGACACTAATCGTGCGTCCGCGCGGCTGGCATCTCGACGAGAAGCACATCACCGTGGACGGCGAGCGCATTTCGGGCGGCATCTTCGACTTCGCGCTCTATCTGTTCCACAACGCGAAGGAGCTGCTCCAACGCGGCAGCGGCCCTTACTTCTACTTGCCCAAGCTCGAGAGCCATCTCGAGGCGCGCCTGTGGAACGACGTCTTCATCGCGGCGCAGGAAGCGATCGGCATTCCCTGCGGCACGATCCGGGCGACCGTCCTGATCGAAACGATCCTCGCCGCGTTCGAGATGGACGAGATTCTCTATGAGCTGCGCGAACACAGCTCGGGTCTCAACGCAGGCCGCTGGGACTACATCTTCTCGGCGATCAAGAAGTTCAAGAACGACAAGGATTTTTGCTTGGCCGACCGCGCGCAGATCATGATGACCGTGCCGTTCATGCGCGCCTATGCGCTGACGTTGCTGAAGACGTGCCACAAGCGCAATGCGCCGGCAATCGGCGGCATGAGTGCGCTGATCCCGATCAAGAGCGATGCGGCGGCCAACGACAAGGCGATGGCCGGCGTGCGCGCCGACAAGAACCGCGACGCCACCGACGGCTACGACGGCGGCTGGGTCGCGCACCCGGGGCTCGTGCCGATCGCGATGGAGGAATTCGTCAAGGTGCTCGGCAACAATCCCAATCAGATTGCGAAGCAGCGCGACGACGTGCAGGTGAGCGCGAAGGACCTGCTCGACTTCCGTCCCGAGCAGCCGATCACGGAGGCCGGGCTGCGCAACAACATCAACGTCGGCATCCACTATCTCGGCTCATGGCTCACCGGCAATGGCTGCGTGCCGATCCACAATCTGATGGAAGATGCGGCGACGGCGGAGATCTCGCGCTCGCAGGTGTGGCAATGGATTCGCTCGCCGAAGGGCAAGCTTGAGGACGGCCGAAACGTGACGGCCGAACTCGTGCGCGAGCTCATCCCCGAGGAGCTGGCGAAGGTGAAGGCAACGGTCGGCGGCGACACTCAGCCGTACGAGCGCGCGGCACGGATCTTTGAGGACATGTCGACGTCGGAGCACTTCACGGAGTTCCTGACGCTGCCGCTGTACGAAGAAATCTAAGCGGCGGGCGGCGTGCCATGTGAGCGTGAGCACGCCGCCGCCATATTGGGACGAAAGTACGAGGTTCTCGTGCACCCATGCTGGGCGGCGCATTGAAGAACGCGCCGATTGAAACGGCGCGCTGTTGTGTCAGCTGGTCGCCGCCTCGCGTGCGGCGTCGCGCGCGAGACGGTACGCGACCCAATCCCCTACCTCGATGCACGGGCGATTCTCGATCGCATCAGCGCCGACGGGATAGAAGAGGCACCGCATGGCGCGGCCGTCGACTTCGACGGTCACTTCTTCGGATTTGAACAAGCCGTCAACGCCCGGGTAGACGTGTTCGATCTCGTCGAGCACGGGCAAGAGCGCCTCCTCGATCGCATAGACGTCGCCAAGCACAGGGCCAGCCGATGGGTCGAGCACGAGCCCCGGGTAGCGGCCGAAGTCATAAAGCCGGCCTTGCACGCTCGCCGTGCCGACGAGACGCGGCACATCGATCCCATGCCGCCAAGCGGCGCGAGCGATATCGTTTATCTCACCCGCCCGCAGCGTGCCGTACACGAATACGTATTGCATTTGCCCTCGACTGCCTTGGTGGATAGCGCCGCTTCCAACGAGCCCTGTCCGCGACGCAAACTTGGTGGCGGCCGCTCGTTTCGCCGTGACGCATGAGCCAAAACCCGCATTATGCATGCCGCCTCGTCGCGTTGGCGGGCGGCTTGCGGATCGTTTCCGACCGAAGTACGGCATGCGCTTGACGACTGCAGCCGCCCGGGCCCATACAATAGCGGGCAAGCCCTTAAGCGGCGCCCTGCCCTCTGGCGCATCCCGGCTCATCGCCATGACCACGACCCAATCCGCTGTGCCGCCGCCTCCGGCGCGCGTGCGCTTCGTCGATATCCCGCCGGAGTTCGCTCCGACGCCCGAGCACCCGGTCAGGGTTCGCTCGCGACCGATGCCGGCCGGGGAGCGGATCGCCATGCACATGCACGCGTGGGCGCAGGTCGCCTACGCGTCGCGCGGCGTGTTGCGCGTCGGCATTCAAAGCAGCACGTGGATGGTGCCGCCGTCGCGCGCGATCTGGCTGCCGCCGCACGTTGCGCACGAAGTCGTGATCGTCGAAGACGCCTATCTGCGCACACTGTATGTCGATGAATCGGTAATCCCGGGCGAGCTCGGCCCGTGCCGGGTGGTCGAAGTCTCAGGGCTGCTGCGCGAAGTGATCGCCGCCATGGACGCGCGCGGGCTCGCACCGGCGCGCGAGCGCCTGCTCGGCGCGTTGGCCCTCGATGAGCTGAAACGCTCGGAGCCATTGCCGTTGTCGGTGCCGATGCCGACGGAAAAGCGCCTGCGCGCGCTATGCGAAGCGCTGCTCGCCGATCCGGGCAATGCCGACCCGCTCGAGTACTGGGCGTCGAGCGTCGGCGCAAGCACGCGGACGATCGCACGGCTCTTTCGGCACGAACTGGGGATGAGCTTTTCGCAGTGGCGCCAGCAAGCCGTGCTCGCTCGGGCGATTCCGTTGCTGAGTCAAGGGCGGGCGCTATCGCAGATCGCGCACGAGCTTGGCTACCAGAGCCAAAGCGCATTCTCGGCGATGTTCCGCCGGGCCTTCGGTGAAAGCCCGCGCGCGTTCATGCTGCGAGGCACCGAGCACGGCGCTGACGACGCGCCGCCTTACGGCGAAGACGACCTGGACAATCTCGTGGAGAGCGAACCGAGCGGCTGATCAAACGCGCCGCGTCATATGACGGATCGCGCCGAGTTGGGCCAGCCGGGGGCCGGCGAGCCGATAGCCCATGCGCAGATAAAGCCTGGCAGCGGGGTTATCGACGAACACCCGCAACTGCAGTTCCCGCAAGCCGCGCTGGCGCGCCCAGCGGTGGGAAATCTCAAGCAGATACGTGCCCGCGCCGCGGCGCCGGTGCCCCTCCGCGATCTGCACATCGCGGATGTGCAGCGAATCGCCTTCCTCCGTGACACGCAGCAAGCCGATCGGCTCGCCGTCGTCCTCGAGGATAAAGTTTTCCGACTCCTGCCAGCTCGCGAAAAACAGATCGGCACGCCAAATCAAATGATGTCGCTCGTAATAGCGATTCATGTTCGTGCGCGTAAGCGTTTCGGCGAATGCGAAGTCGTCGAGCGATGCTTCTCGAAGATGAAGCGGCGCCGGGGCGTCGGTCGGATCGAACATCGGAGGCGCAGGAGTCAAGTCACGAACACGATAAGGCAGCACGACGCGGCTTGCAATTGCGGTTTGTCACGGTTTGTCACGCCTTCGCGTTGGGCTGCAATTTTGCAATGCGCAAATAAGAAAGCCCGCTCGAACTGTGTTCGAACGGGCTTCTCATTTGGCGGAGTGGACGGGACTCGAACCCGCGACCCCCGGCGTGACAGGCCGGTATTCTAACCAACTGAACTACCACTCCAGTCTTTGCATCCCAGCTTACGAGCGTCGGTCATTTCTCGCTAGCCGCGGCGCTTCGCTTGAAGCACCGCCAATGTCTTGGCGTCCCCTAGGGGATTCGAACCCCTGTACTCACCGTGAAAGGGTGATGTCCTAGGCCTCTAGACGAAGGGGACATAATCTTTTCAGATTCTGTCTTGTTCTCGCTGCTAATTAACGTCAACGTTTCGTTAACAGCGAAGAACGCCAT
>DASZGN010000277.1:0-5175 GCA_035938775.1 Trinickia sp. | reverse complement strand
GAAAACCCCGCCCGGCGTGCCGGAGCGGGGTTTCGGTTCTGCGCCGCGCTACCTTGGCGGCGGTCAGGTCAGTGCCACTTGGTGAAACTTAATGCAGCACGACGGGTTGATTCATCAGGCTGTCGAATTGACCGAGAAATTCATCGACTTCGTCAAGCGTCGGTTCTTCTTCGATCAGCTTGCGGACGTGTTCGCGAAAGCGTGCCGCCATCGCGCCGTCGATGAAGATCTCACGCTGCGTGTTCTTGTCCACGATTTCGTAGCCACCGGCGTTCATCGCCAGATGGCCGGCCTGCGGTGCAAACTCGACGACACAATAGTTAGGGCTGTTGTAGATCATTTGCATGGCGACACTCCTCATTCCGTTTGGCTCCTGGCCGTTTCTGCCGTGTACTTGGAGCGCGTTGCATGGAATTTCAAGGGGTGGGTCTTAAACGACGCTTAAACCTCCGCACAGAACAGCGTCGCAGACCTGAAAGTTAGACCCCGACCATTCAAAACGTTCGAGCGTTGGGCGAGGATCGTCCGCGGCACATCGATTACCGTCAATGACAATACTTGCCTCCGAGCGGCATTGCGCGCACGCGCACGCTTACGGCTGTTCGCGTCCCAGGGTCGGTGCGGCGCCCCGAAGGAAGTCCTCTGGGGGGACAGCGGACGGATCATCCTGCATCCGTCCATCTGAGTTCGCATTTTCCGCGCCCGGCACCGGAGCCGAAACCGGAACCGAAAGTCTGCCGCGCCAGACAAGCTCGAACTGTGAGCCGTTCGGCTCGGACTGCATGATCCGCACCGGCAGCCAGCCGAGCGATGGCGCCAGCCAGACGTCTACGCGCCGGCGATCGCCATCGCGCCGTGGCAGGCGCATGAAGTGGCGTGCCTCGATGAAACCGCCGGCGGTTTGCACCGAGTCGTCGCCGATCGTCTCGATCGGCCAGGTTTCGCCGCTGTCGTCGTCCGCCACGTAGAACTCGCGCGTGACGCCGGGCGTGTAGGCGTCAGGGTCCCCGCGCACCAGGCTTGCGAGCTGCATCACCATGCTGAAACGGTCCTGCGCGCCATCGGGCAGGGCGAGCGTGGCCGGCGTGCGCGTGAAGGCGATGCGTTTTGTCTCGCGGTCGAAGGTCGTCACCGCCTCGGGGCGGTGGCCGCGCTTTTCAATGTAGCGATCGGGCGCGAGGCCGAATGCGTCGATGTGTCCGCGGCTCGCGTACGTGAATGTGCCGACGAAAGGCAGCGGAACGCTGATGACCATCTCGTAACCGTCGCCGGTGCTTGTCCAATGAATGGTGCCTGGCTGGTTTTGCACCCCGTTGTAGAACGCGTTGTAACGCAATTCGCCCGAAGGGGGCACCAAGAATTTCACGCCGGGAGGGGCGTGCGGGCCGGCTGCGGGCGCAGGCCCGGCCGCGGTCGGGCCGCTTGCCGCGACGGCACTCGCGCCCGATGCCGCGGCGGCGGGGACGGCATCTGGTGCTGGCCGGGCATCGGGTTGCGTCGCGCGCAGCACGCGCTCCGTAGGCGCAGCGTGCACGGCCGGGCGGCGAGGCGCTTTCGCTCGCGCGGCAGGCTTGCTCGCCGCAGGCTCGCGTGGCGGCTCGCGCTCGATGCGTTGCGGCTTGAGCAACTCGACCTGCACGGGCGGCTTCGCCGCGTCCAGCGTGAACGAGTCGCGATGCCGCTCGAACCAGACGCCGGCGCCACCGTGCAGCGCCACCACAGCGGCGAGCGCGACGCCCCATCGCCACGCGCGCGAGGGCTCGGTACGGCGAGCGGCGGCGGAAAGGGCGGAATCGGGGGCGGGAACGAACGGCATCAGACGAGCGGGACCGGGAATGATCGGAGCAAGGCTTCGGGCGACGGGCGGCAGTAGGGCTAGGCGCAAGAACTACGGCGCGGGCCGCGACAGGTGCGAAGTGGGTTCGACCGCGTCACGCACGCCGGCGTTCCAACGAGAAATGATCGGCTCAAGCGCTGGTTCAACAGATCATTGACGGTTCCCAAGGTCACATTGCCTGGCCGCCGCACGTTACCGTGCCGCCGGGCTGTAGCCAAGTTCGTAGGAGAGCTTGTCCGCACAGGCCCGCAGCGCGAGCGCGATCTCGCCATCCCATCGAATGTCGAAGATGCCCTCGTGCCCGAGCGCGATGAGGCCAAGCGCGAGTTCGCCGGCCGCATCGAAGACCGGCATGCAAAAGGCGTGAATCGTCGGCAGCAGCATGCCTTGGACGCGTGCCGCGCAGCGCTCGCGAACCTCGGCGAGCGCGCGTTCGAGTTCAGCCTCGCTGCGCGGCCCGCTGCAGTACGAGAAGCGCCGCGAATCGGCGAGCTCGCGCTCGAGCAGCGCCTGCGTCCTCGCGCGCGGCAAGTAGGCGGCAAAGAGCAGGCCCGTGGCGGAGCCGAGCAGAGGCATCACGTCGCCCAGCTTGAGCGACGCCTTCGCGGGGTGGCTCGATTCTGCCCAGTGCACGACGGTGGGGCCTTGATTGCCCCAGACGGCGATGCCGACGGTCGTATCCAGTCGGTCGCGCAACTCGGCGAGCGCGATGCGCGCAAGCTTCACCCCGTCGACGCGCGCGAGCCGCGCGAGCCCCATCTGCAACGCGAAGCCGCCGAGCTCGTAGCGGCCCGACACCGGATCTTGCGCCACGAGGCCCAAGCGCAAAAAGCTGACCAGATAGCGGTGCGCCTTAGCCGGACTCATTTCGGCGCATTTGGCGAGATCGCGCAGCATCATCGCGCGCGGCTCGCGCGTGAGCACGTCGAGCAGCCTGAAGCCGACCTCGATCGACTGGATGCCCGAACGGACTTTCTCCTCGGTTTCGGCCGCGTCCTCGGCGGAATCGGCCAGATCGTCGAGGGTGGGATCAAGCGGCTCGGAGCGGGACGATGCGGGCATGGGAGAAAGGGCGCGTGCGCGAAAAAAATCGTGAATCGATTGAATCCAAAGACCGCCGCTCGACCGCGTGCATGCCACGGCCCAGGCGACGCGAAACGGGAGCAAAGACCGCGCATTGCGCACGACATGGTGGCGCAATCAATTCACCATCGTAAAATAGATTCCTCCTATCGTCACTACACGGCTTCGCTCTCTTTTTATGAAACTCGCCACGCTGAAAGACGGCTCGCGCGACGGTCAGCTGATCGTCGTGTCCCGCGACTTGCGCACCGCCGCCATCGCCGACGCCATTGCGCCGACCTTGCAGCGCGCGCTCGACGACTGGCCGTTTTACGCGCCGCAGCTCGTCGAGCTGTATGAAGCGCTGAACCACGGCCGCGCGCGCCATGCGTTCAACTTCGACGCGAAGGACTGCATGGCGCCACTGCCGCGCGCGTATCAATGGGCCGACGGCTCCGCCTACGTCAATCACGTCGAGCTCGTGCGCCGCGCGCGCGGCGCCGAGATGCCGCCCGAGTTCTGGACCGATCCGCTGATGTACCAGGGCGGCAGCGACGACTTCATCGGGCCGCGCGACGACATCGTGTGCCCGTCCGAGGCGTTCGGCATCGACTTCGAAGCGGAGCTCGCCGTGATCACGTCGGACGTGCCGATGGGCGTCACGCCCGAGGCCGCGGTGAAGGGCGTGCGGCTCTTGATGCTTGCCAACGACGTCTCGCTGCGCAACCTGATTCCCGCCGAGCTCGCGAAGGGCTTCGGCTTTTTCCAAAGCAAGCCGGCGACGTCGTTTTCGCCTGTCGCCGTGACGCCCGACGAGCTGGGCGTTCATTGGCGCGATGCGCGCGTGCATCGGCCGGTGATCGTTCATTGGAACGGCAAGAAGGTCGGCCAGCCCGACGCCGGCACGGACATGGTGTTTCACTTCGGACAACTGATCACACATGCGGCGAAGACGCGCAACGTGCGCGCGGGATCGATCGTGGGCTCGGGCACGGTGTCGAACAAGGACGCGCAGCGCGGCTACTGCTGTATCGCGGAGAAGCGTTGTCTCGAGACGATCGCGAACGGCGCGCCGCAAACCGAGTTCATGAAATACGGCGATACGGTGAAAATCGAAATGTTCGACGAGGCGGGCAAGTCGATTTTCGGGGCCATCGAGCAATCCGTCGCGCCGCCCGAGGGCGCCACCTCGCACGGCGCTACGCCGGAGAGCGCGCGCTGAACCTGTGCGCTTCGAGCCCGGCCCCCGCGCCGGGTTTAGCCCGATGCGCCGCACGCGCCTCGGGCCTACACTGGGGCGGGCGCGGCAGCCGGGCAAACGGCACGCGAGGCGACGAAGTCGGATAAGCCGACGAAGCCGGCACAAGACGAAGCCAGCAAATGCCAGCAAAATAACGAAAGGCCAGGACTGACGACACGGACCTCGACGCATGACCGACACGACCACCCCGGATCTCCCCATGGCGGACCTCGCCCGCTACGCCCACTACCGATCGCTGCGCTTGCGGCGGCACCCGCACGGCGTCCTCGAAATCGTGATGAGCGGCGAGGGCATGAACAAGAGTGGCCTCGCCGCCGCTGACGATCGCATGCATCGCGAGCTCGCCGAAATCTGGCGCGACGTCGACCGCGATCCCGCCACGCGCGTGGCCGTCATCCGCGGTGAGGGCAAGGGTTTTTCGGCGGGCGGCGATCTCGGCCTCGTCGAACAGATGACGCAGCACTACGACGTGCGCGCGCGCGTATGGCGCGAGGCGCGCGATCTCGTCTACAACGTGATCAATTGCGGCAAGCCGATCGTCTCGGCGATGCACGGGCCGGCGGTGGGCGCGGGGCTCGTCGCGGGGCTGCTCGCCGATGTGTCGATCGCGGCGAAGAGCGCGCGCATCATCGATGGCCACACGCGTTTGGGTGTCGCCGCGGGCGACCACGCGGCGATCGTCTGGCCGCTTTTGTGCGGCATGGCGAAGGCCAAGTACTACCTGCTGCTGTGCGAGCCTGTGAGCGGCGAGGAAGCGGAGCGCATCGGGCTCGTGTCGCTTGCCGTCGACGAGGCCGACTTGCTGCCGAGAGCGTTCGACGTGGCCACGAAGCTCGCGCTCGGCTCGCAAAGCGCGATTCGCTGGACCAAGTACGCGTTGAACAACTGGCTGCGCATGGCGGGGCCGACCTTCGACACGTCGCTCGCACTCGAATTCATGGGGTTTTCCGGGCCGGACGTGCACGAAGGCATCCGCTCGCTGCGTGAGCGCCGCGCCCCCGATTTTCCGGACGGC
>DASZGN010000276.1:0-3887 GCA_035938775.1 Trinickia sp. | reverse complement strand
CAGATGCGCGAGGCACGGCCGCTCGGCAAATTTTTGGAGCTCGTGCATCGGCTGGACCGCGAAACGTCGGGTATTCTGCTGCTCGCCAAGAAGCGGGCCGCGCTTGTCGGTCTGCACGAGCAAATTCGCGAGAACCGGATGGACAAGCGCTATTACGCCTGCGTGCATGGCGAATGGTCGAGCGATTGGGGCCGCCGCCGCGCGGTGAAGGAGCCGCTTTTCAAATACCTGACAGCCGACGGCGAGCGGCGCGTGCGCGTGCAGCCGGACGGGCTGGCGTCGCACACCGTGTTCAACCTGGTTGAGCGCTGGCCCGGCTACGCGCTTGTCGAGGCGGAGCTGAAGACTGGCCGCACGCATCAAATCCGCGTTCATCTCGCGCATCTTGGGCTGCCGATCGCGGGCGACGCGAAGTACGGCGATTTCGCGCTCAACAAGGCGCTCGCGCGCGCCAACGCGCGGCCCTCGCTCAAGCGGATGTTCCTGCATGCCCACCGCCTGCGCTTGACGCATCCGATCACCGGGGAGCCGCTGCAATTCGAGGCGCCGCTGCCGGACGAGTGCCGGCGCTTCATCGATCAACTCACAGAACTGCGCACCGAGACGCTACCCGATGCCCCGACAGCAATTTGACCTGATCGTCTTCGACTGGGACGGCACCCTGATGGACTCGACTGCGCACATCGCGCGCAGCATCCAGGCGGCGTGCCGCGATCTCGGCCTGCCGATACCGCCCGATGAAGCTGCGCGCTACGTGATCGGGCTCGGTTTGCGCGACGCATTGCAGATCACCGCGCCGACGCTCGACCCGTCCGACTACCCGCGTCTCGCGGAGCGCTACCGCTTCCACTATCTGTTGAAAGATGCGCAGACCGAGCTTTTCGACGGAGTGCGCGACCTGCTTCGCGAGCTGCGTGAAGAAGGCTATCTGCTTGCCGTCGCGACGGGCAAGAGCCGCGTCGGGCTCAATCGCGCGCTCGACGAGTCGAGGCTCACGTGCGTTTTCGACGGCACGCGCTGCGCCGACGAAACGTTTTCGAAGCCGCATCCGGCAATGTTGCAGGAGTTGACGCGCGAACTGGGACAGGATCTGGGACGAACCGTGATGATCGGCGACACCACGCATGACTTGCAGATGGCGAGCAATGCCGGCGCGGCAGGCATCGCCGTGACCTACGGTGCCCACCCGGCCGACGCGCTTGCCGCGCTCGACCCGAAGTTCGTCGCCGACAGCGTTGCCACGCTTGCCGCGTGGCTGAGGGAAAACGCGTGAGCGGAGCCGGGTGCGAGGCGGTGCGCGTTTGCGCGTCGAGCGAACTCGTCGACGGCGGCATGGGCGTGCGGCGCGCCGCGCGTGATGCCGGCGGCCACGTGGTTGTCTTTTTCGTGCGCTTCGGCGGAGCCGTCTACGGGTATCTGAACCGCTGCGCGCACGTGCCGATGGAGCTCGACTGGGTCGAAGGGCAGTTCTTCGAATCGTCGGGCCTATACTTGATGTGCGCGACGCACGGCGCGATCTACGCGCCCGAAACGGGGCGCTGCGTGGGCGGCCCGTGCCGCGGCGGCAGGCTGCGGCCCGTGCGGGTCGAAGAGCGCGAGACGCCCGAGGGCCGCGCGGTATTCTGGCTTCCTGACGACGCCGTGCAGCCGGCGCCCTCCGATTGCTGATTCCTTTCCCTAGCCCGACGCATGGCCGACAATCACACTCCCGAATTGCCCGACTTCCCTGAATCACGCCGGCCGGCAGGCGCGCGTGAGCCCAACTGGGAGCGCGCGGTGCTCGAGCGCGTTGCGCTTGCCGCGATCAACGAACAGCGCGCCGCGCGCCGCTGGCGGATCTTCTTTCGCTTCGCATGTCTTGCTGTTGCGCTGCTGATCGTGTTTGTGGTCTTCGGCGTATCGAGGGACAAGGTGGCGGTTTCGGGCCGCCATACGGCGCTTGTCTCGCTCGAAGGCGAAATCGCCTCGGACTCGAACGCGAACGCGGAAGATATCGCCGCCGCGCTCAAGCATGCGTTCGCCGACAGCGGCACGGCCGGCGTGATCCTCCACATCGACAGCCCGGGCGGCAGCCCGGTGCAAGCCGGCATCATCAACGCGGAAATGCGCCGATTGCGCGCGAAATACCCGACCAAGCCGCTTTACGTGGTGGTTGGCGACATGTGCGCGTCGGGCGGCTATTACGTGGCGGCGGCGGCCGACAAGATCTACGTCGACCGGGCGAGCATCGTCGGCTCGATCGGCGTGCTGATGGACGGTTTCGGCTTTACGGGGCTGATGGACAAGCTCGGCGTTCAGCGGCGGTTGCACACGGCGGGCGCCAACAAGGGCTACTACGATCCGTTCTCGCCGGAAACCACGGCGATGGACGAGCACGCACAAGCGATGCTCGATCAGATCCACCAACAGTTCATCGAGGCTGTGCGGCAAGGGCGGGGCAAGCGCCTGCATGAAACGTCCGATATCTTCTCGGGTCTCTTCTGGACCGGCGAAAAGAGCGTCTCGCTGGGCTTGGCCGACGGGTTTGGCGATACCGGCTATGTCGCGCGCGAGGTCATCAAGGCGCCGGACGTCGTCGACTACACGATGAAGGAAAGCCTCTCCGATCGCATTACGCGCAAGTTCGGTGCGGCGGTTGGCAATGCCGCCGTGCATGCGCTCGTGCTTGGGGGGATCCGACTGCGATGACGCCGCCGCGGGCGCCCGGGGGCACCCGGGTTCCCTCCGACGGGGGCGTCACCCGTGCGGCGCTTAGGCCGCGAGCAGCAGGAATATCGCGGGCCGCTTGTGCAAGTCGAGCGCGCCCGCGTGTTTTTTCCATTCCGAGACGGGCCGGCTCACGATCGTCTCGCTTTCGAGCGTCAAATCGACAGCCACGGCAACGAGGGTCGATGGTGCGCAGCCGGCGACAAGCGCCTCGATGAGCGCGCGATTGCGGTAGGGCGTCTCGATGAAGATCTGCGTCTCATTGGCTTTGCGCGATTGCTGTTCGAGTTCACGCAGTTTTTTCGCTCGCTCGGCGGGGTCGACGGGCAGGTAGCCATGAAACGCGAAGCGCTGGCCGTTCAGGCCCGAGGCCATCAGCGCGAGCAGGATCGAGCTCGGCCCGACGAGCGGCACCACTTTCACGCCACGCTCGTGCGCGCGCCGCACGACGAGCGCCCCCGGATCGGCGACGGCCGGACAACCCGCCTCCGACACGAGCCCCGCGTCGGTGCCCGCCAATACCGGCGCGAGGAGCCGCTCGATTTCCGCGGCCGGCGTATTCACGTTCAATTCACGGATTTCGATTTCCTGGATCGGCCGCTCGGTGCCGACTTTTTTCAGGAACGCGCGTGTCGTTTTCGCGTTCTCGCCGATGTAATAGCGCAGCGATGCCGCGCGAGCCAGCACACTGGCGGGCAGGACGGTGGCGAGCGCGGCGGCGTCGCCGTCGCCGAGCGAATTGGGGATCAGATAAAGGACGCCGCTCATTGCGCACCGCCGAATAGGGGATAGCCGGCCGCGCGCAGCATGCGCGTGAGCGCGATCAGCGGCAGGCCGACGAGGGCCGTCGGATCGTCGGATTCGATTGCTTCGACGAGCGCGATGCCGAGCCCTTCCGATTTGGCGCTGCCGGCGACGTCATAAGGCGTCTCGGCGCGCAGGTACGACTCGAGTTCGGCGTCGGGCAGATCGCGAAAGCGCACACGCGTGACGACATCTTCGGTCTGAGCGATGCCGCGTGCGCTGTCGAAGAGGCTGAGCGCGCTGTGGAACTCGACTTCCCGGCCGCGCATCGCCTGCAACTGCGCGAGCGCCTTTTCGTGCGAACCCGGCTTGCCGATCTGCCGGCCGTCGAACGTGGCGACCTGATCGGAGCCGATTACCAGCGCACCGCGCCGGGC
>DASZGN010000275.1:0-3666 GCA_035938775.1 Trinickia sp. | reverse complement strand
GCAGTTGCTGGCCATCTTGCGATGGCCGAAGACTTTCGCGTATTTGCAGAAATCCTCGACCCCAGCCAATGGATGACCGAGTTGCAGAAAGAGCTCGAATTGATTGTTCATATGCCATTCTGCACTGCAATTCGCCATGCGCTGGAGCCGTAGCGCGGTACCAAGTGATCTATTGACGTCAGCCGCTCGCCGACTAAGCCTCGAGCGATCTGTCGATACATTGCGGAATTGGCGTGCGCGATTGCTTGGTTGGTCCCCGGAGAATCCGCTCAATGCTCCCGCACCGCACGCCATTGCCCTGGCGCAAGGCCAAAGCGGCGCGTAAAGGCGTGCGTGAATGCGCTCTGGTCGCCGAAGCCGACCGCGAGCGCGATATCGGTCAGCGTGTTGCGCGGATCGCGCAGCATCATGAGTGCGGCGTCGAGCCGCAGACGCTGTAAGTAGCGATGCGGCGTGGTACCGAACGCTTCGTCGAACAACTGATGAAACCGGCGCATGCCGAAGCCGCAATGGGCGGCGAGATCGGCCACGCGAAGCGGCTCCGATAGATGCGCGCGCAACCATCTGTCGATGCGGGCATAGTCGAGTCCCGCCGCCGGCACCTCGACCGCTGTGCCTTCGAGGAGCGCCGACGTTAGGCGCGCGGCGGCATCCCACCCGAGGCGCCGTGCCCACGACGCTGCACGAGAGTGGGCCGCACCTGCCGCAACCTCATGCACGAGTGAGGCAAGCGCATCGTCGAGCGTCACCGCTACGGCGCGAGAAAACAACCGCTCCGGCACCGCAAGCGATGTCGGCGGCACATCCAGCACAAGCTGCCGATTCTCACCGACACCTGCATATTCATGCCGCGACCCCGCGGGAATGAGCCATGCATGGCGCCTGTCGACGCGCTCGCCCACACCGTCCACGCTCATCTCCATCGCGCCGTCGAGCCCAAGCACGATCTGATGAAAGTCATGCACGTCGCACGCGCTCACCGCGCCATAGCGGCGCAGCGAAAGCGTGGGCGAGGGCGAGGGCGAGGGCGCAACGGTGGAGCGCATGGCGAGACTCAGAGGCTCAGAGACTCAAAGACTCAAACCCCAAGCAACTCCACTTCAAACACCAGCGTCGCATTCGGCGGAATCACGCCACCGGCGCCACGCACGCCATAGCCAAGTTGCGGCGGAATCGTAAGCCGCCGCACGCCCCCAACCTCCATGCCCTGCACGCCTTCATCCCAACCCTTGATAACCATCCCGCCGCCCAACACGAACGCGAACGGATCGTTGCGGTCCTTGCTTGAATCGAACTTCTGTCCGTCGGTAAGCCAGCCCGTGTAATGGACGCTGACGGTTTTCCCCGCCGTCGCCTCGGCGCCGGTGCCTTCGGTTAAATCCTCATACTTCAAACCCGACGCAGTCGTCACAATTGACATGTATTCACTCCTTGAATGACGATGAAACCGTCATTGTAGGCGCTTGCCCGCGGCAAGGTGCCATAATGCATCTATTCAACGTAACGTTCGGCGTCCCTGCGGTCGCGCGGTTGCTGGCGATAGCTCCTTGCTGCGGGGAGTCAGGCGGGGGTGGGGCGACCGGGCGATTTCCTCGAGGGGCCGATCTTGTCGACGTCTTTCAATGCCGTTGCCGCTGCCACATCCGATGAACGCTTTGCCCGCCTGCGGGCGGAAACCGCGCTCTTCATGCGCGACCATGTGCTCTCCACCGTTTCTCACGACCTGCGCAGTCCTCTGAATGCCATCCATAGCTGGGCCTACGTGCTCGAGCGCAAGCTCGATGCCTCCGATGGCACCGCACAACGCGCGCTCGCCGGCATTCGCTCCGGTGTCGAGCAACAAGTGAAGCTGCTCGATGAAACTGTCGACAGCACGCGCGCGGAAACCAAGGCACTCGCATTGCAGTGCGCCCCGTTCTCAATTCGCGCGCTCGTAGAACGCGTCAACGACGACGTGCGCCGCGCGCTCGCCGATGCCCGCAATGTCTCGATCACCGTCAACTGCACGCTCAACCCGGAGCAGTGCGAGGGCGACCGCGAGCGTCTTTCGCAAGCACTGTGGGTGATGCTCACCTTCGCCGTCGAAGGGAGCGCGCCAGGCGCCACCGCTAGCTTCACGAGCAGTATCGACGCAGGGTTCTGGCGAGTCGAAGTGGCGAACGTGGCGGACTTTGCCGCGCTTGGCGCCAACGAAATCCCGCACGCGTTCGAATCGTTCGCCCGCAAGCAGGCCATGCAGCCGCGTGAGCCGGGCCGCATCGCCTGGGTGCTCGCGCTCTCGCAGCGCGTCGCAGTAGCGCACGGCGGCACTTTCGAGCAAACCCCGACCATCGACGGCGAGCGCTCCAGACTCACGCTGCGCGTGCCGCTAACGGCGCCTTCGCAGTAAAGCAATCGCCAATCGCCCGAGTGGGGTGCCCGTCAAGTCTTCGGCACCCCTTCCTCGACGAGCAACGCGACCGGCAGCGCGGTTAGCGCATCGCGCACGAAGAGGCGGCCGCGCTCGTCGGTCTTCGGCGCGGCCGTGCTCAGGCAATCGAACATCGCACGGCCCGCGAGCGCCGCCGGCAACTCGATCCAGGTGTCCTCCCAGCGCGCCGGTTCAACGAGCGGCACATCGCTTTCCCGTCCAAGCAGCGACGCCGCAAACCGCGTGCCGACAACGATCGCGTAAGCGTCGCCATGCCGGCGCGCAAAAGCGATCACATGCCGGGCGCGGCTGCCGCTCACCGCGAGCGGGATATACGCGCCTTCAAGGAAGAGCGCAGGCGACACCGCGCGCAGCGTCAGCGCACGATGCACGATGCCAAGCTTCACGCGTCCGTCGCGCCAGTTCGCAAGCTGTGCGCTAGGCGGAGTCTGCGTGAGCCACGCGGCGCGCAAGCCGAAATCGACGGGCCGCCGGTTGTCGGGATCGACGAGGCTGAAGTCCCATAGTTCAGTACCCTGATAAAGATCGGGCACGCCTGGCGACGTAAGGCGCAGCATCGTCTGAAGCAGGCCGTTGACCGCACCGGGCCGCGCAATACGCGCGACGAACCTCGCGAGCTCGCCCAAAAATCCGTCGCGCCGCTCGCGCGCAAGGATGTCGAACAGAAAATCGCGCGATGCCGCTTCATACGCCTCGTCAGGCGCCTGCCAGCTCGTGCGCAGCTTCGCCTCGCGCAACGCCTTCAACTGCCACGCAGCGACGCGCTCGGCGAAGGCGTGGACGCCGGCTTCGTCGGCCGCATCGAGTTCGTGTGGCCAACTCCCCACCAGCGTTTGATAAAGCATCGCTTCGGCGGTGGGGCCGGGCGCCCAGTCGTGCGATGCGTTAGCGTGCGAGGCTTGAACAGACGAAGCGTCGACGAGCAAGGCAGGGGCGAGCGATGTCTGCGCGGGCGATGCGCTCGCCGGCGGCGCGTCGGGCATCGCTCGCCGATGAGGCGCGTTGAGCGTCGACCACGCGCGCAGCGTCGCAGCCCATTCTTCGGCGATCTCGCTCAACACGGCTATGCGCGCACGCACGTCTTCGCCGCGCTTGTGGTCGTGCGTGGCGGTGGCGAGCATCGCATACGGAAAACGGCGCACGCGTTCGAGGTTGCCCGTATGAAACGCCTCGAGCGACAACGCAAATTCTCCCGGGTCGGAGCCCACCTCGTTGCGCGACAGCAGCCGCCCGTA
>DASZGN010000274.1:0-2705 GCA_035938775.1 Trinickia sp. | reverse complement strand
CCGCAGCGTCAACGACATGCGTAAACGATAACCGCACGCAACGGCGGTGGGTTTCGGGCTTGAGAAGCGAACAACTTGACCACAAGGGGGGTTGCATCTGACGTTATCAAGAAACGCTTCACAACCGGTTCGCGCGGTTATACACGGGTTGTCCACTACTTCTGCGAAATAACTTAGGTGTACGATCGTCGCGCGTCGCTTAAAATGACGCGTCTGGCGCTTCGGTAACCGCGCCGACGAATGTAATGCGGCGTAACGGAGTCGCGTCGCCGACTGCTTCGTAAGCGCGCAGTACGAACAAAAGCCCATCGAGCACGAGCTTTTGAAATAGTAAAATCGGCACGCTCGGAGAGAGGGAGCGTCGTCCCACGGAGGCTGCCAACGCGTCGCGAAGCGGGAGCGCGGCAAGGCAACCGGATCAGCAGCGGCATGCTGTCAATAGCGAAATAGCGAACAAAGACTATGAGCGAAGGTGTGTACGGAGAGCAGGCAACCGGGCGCGTGACCCACAGTCTGCTACGGTTAAGCACGGCGATGCGCAGCCAGGCGTGGGAGTGGGCTGAAAGTGCGGGGCTCACCCCAACGCAGGGTGAAATTCTCGTGTTGCTGATGCAGCGCAAGGCGCCCATGCGGCTTGGCGAAATCGCGCGGGAAACGGCATTGACGGCGGCGACGACAAGCGATGCCGTCAGCACGCTCGAGTCGAAAGGGCTTGTCGAAAAGCGCCGGGCGCTCGATGACGGCCGCGCGCTCGCGTTGCGTTTGACGACGCGAGGGCGTACCGCCGCGAAGCGCGCACTGCAATGGCCCGATTTCCTGACCGAAGCGATCGGCACGCTGCGCGACGAAGAGCAGGCGGTTTTTTACCGCACGCTGCTCAAGATGATTCGTCAGTTGCAGGTGCAAGGCGATATTCCTGCGCACCGCATGTGCGTCACGTGCAAGCATTTCGAGGCGAGCAGGAACACGAAGAAGACGCTTCATCGCTGCTTGCTCCTCGAGCAATCATACGGGGATTCCGGCTTGCGCCTCGACTGCCCGGTCCACGACGAAGCCGATCCCCTCACACAGAAGAAGACCTGGAAGATCTTTGCCCAGCAGGGTTGATTACGGACGACCGTGCTTTGCATGGGACAGCTTTGCCGACAGCGCTGAATCGGCTTCGCGCGCTGTTCTCGCGTTGGCTGCCCACGCATGACGAGAGCGAGCTGACTCGCTCCACTTCGCCTGTGAGGATCCGCATCGATGAATCGCGAAGTGCTTGCCATTCGCCATGTGCATTTCGAGGACCTCGGCAGCCTTGAGCACGTGCTCGGCGAGCGCGCATGGTTCGTGCGCTATCTCGATGTGGGCCATGGACGCATCGAGGCGCCCAACCCCGCGGCGCCTGGGCTGACCGTCGTGCTTGGCGGCCCGATCAGTGCATGCGACGACGCGGCCTATCCGACGCTCAAGCCCCTTCTTACCCTGATCGAAAAACGGATTGCGGCAGGACGCCCGACGCTCGGCATCTGTCTCGGCGCGCAGCTGATCGCCCGCGCGCTCGGCGCGCGGGTTTATTCCGCTCCCGCCAAGGAAATCGGCTGGGCGCCGCTCGCGCTGACGGAGGCTGGCCGAACCTCGCCGTTGCGCCATCTCGACGGCGAGCAGGTATCGATGCTGCATTGGCATGGCGACGCGTTCGATCTGCCGGTCGACGCCGTGCGTCTAGCTTCGACCCCGGACTGCGAGAATCAAGCCTTTTCCTGGGGCTCGCATGTGCTGGGCTTCCAGTGTCATCCGGAGATTCGCGGCGATCGCTTCGAGCGCTGGCTTATCGGCAATGCGAGTGAAATAGCGTCGACGCCGGGGCTCGATGCGCCTCGTCTGCGTGCCGACACCGCGCGTCATGCCCCGGCGCTCGAAGCCGCCGCGCGCAAGATGTTCGGTGAATGGCTCGATGCATTCGTCGAACACGCCAAGTGCTAATCCGCTAAATTCGCTCAGACAACGTTGAACGAAGTCCTCGTCCGCGTGTACGATTTCGTTTTGTGAAGCATGGGACCCGACTAAGTGCTAAAGCGCCGAGTCGGGTCTTTTCTATCCCGCGGTCGAAAAACCGCCCGAGCGCGCGATTCAATGAGTCAATGATCGCCGCGTTATCCGCATTGAAGCTTTTCTGAGGATTCGTCGATGAGTTCACGCAAGTTGGTCGTGCGCCGCTCCGGTGTGCATGGCAAGGGCGTGTTTGCCGTTGCGCCGCTCCAGGCGGGCGAGCGTTTGCTGGAATACAAGGGTGAGCGGATCAGCTGGAAAGAAGCGCTGCGACGACACCCGCACAATCCCGACGAACCCAATCACACGTTCTACTTCGCGCTCGACGACGGTCGCGTAATCGACGGCAACGTGAACGGCAACAGCGCGCGCTGGATCAACCATTCCTGCTCGCCGAATTGCGAAGCGGAGGAGATCGAGGGGCGCGTGTTCATTCATGCGCTGCGCGACATTGCTGCCGAGGAAGAGTTGTTCTACGACTACGGGCTAGTCATCGACGCGCGCATGACCCAAAAACTCAAGAAGGAATACGCTTGCCGCTGCGGTGCGCGCAAGTGCCGCGGCACGATGCTTGCCGGGAAGACGGCCAAGGCTCGTTCTTGAGCGGGCACACGGTACCTCGCGCTTCGCCGAGCCCGCGAAGGCATCGGAAAGCGCGAGGTGCGCGCGTC
>DASZGN010000273.1:0-2457 GCA_035938775.1 Trinickia sp. | reverse complement strand
CGGGGCAAATAAACGGTGCATGATCGGCGCGCGGCAATCGCTGCCGCCGTAGCATCAGCGCGTATAGATGTCGCTCGGATTTTGCTGGGTTGAGACCCTGCTTTACGGTATAATCCGTTTTTCCCGCGAGCATCCAGCGATGACCAAATATGTTTTCGTCACCGGCGGCGTAGTATCTTCCCTCGGCAAGGGTATTGCCGCCGCTTCCCTCGCCGCGATCCTCGAATCGCGCGGTCTTAAAGTCACCCTCCTCAAGCTCGATCCCTACATCAATGTCGACCCCGGCACGATGAGCCCGTTTCAACACGGCGAAGTGTTCGTGACGGAAGATGGGGCGGAGACTGACCTCGACCTCGGCCACTATGAGCGCTTCATCAGCACGAAGATGCGCAAGGCCAACAACTTCACCACGGGCCAGATTTACGAATCGGTGATCCGCAAGGAACGCCGCGGCGATTATCTCGGCAAGACGGTGCAGGTCATCCCGCTCATCACCAATGAGATCCAGGCATTCGTCGAACGCGGCGCGGCATCCGCGACGTGCGGCGAGCCGGACGTGGCGATCGTCGAAGTGGGCGGCACCGTTGGCGACATCGAGTCGCTGCCGTTCCTCGAAGCCGCGCGTCAGATGAGCCTGCGCCTCGGTCGCAACAGCTGCTGTTTCGTGCACCTGACGCTTGTGCCGTTCATCGCGACGGCGGGCGAGCTGAAGACCAAGCCCACGCAGCACAGCGTGCAGAAGCTGCGCGAAATCGGTATCTATCCGAACGTGCTGCTGTGCCGCGCCGACCGCCGCATCCCGGACGACGAGCGCGCGAAGATCTCGATGTTCTCGAACGTGCGCGAAGACTCCGTGATCTCGGTGTGGGACGCCGACAGCATCTACAAGATTCCGCAGATGCTGCACGATCAGGGCCTCGACTCGATCGTCTGCGACGAACTGAAGCTCTCCGCCAAGCCCGCCGATCTGTCGATCTGGTCGGAAATGGTCGAGAAGCTCGAAAACCCGCAGCACGAAGTCACGATCGGCATGGTCGGCAAGTATGTCGACCTGACCGAGTCGTACAAGTCGCTGATCGAAGCGCTGCGTCATGCGTCGATCAAGACCTCGACCAAGGTCAACATCGAGTACATCGATTCGGAACAGATCGACGAAGAGGGCGTGGACAGCCTCAAGCATCTCGACGCGATCCTCGTGCCGGGCGGTTTCGGCCGTCGTGGCACCGAAGGCAAGATCAAGGCGATCCAGTACGCTCGTGAAGCGAAGGTGCCGTATCTGGGCATCTGCCTCGGCATGCAGCTCGCGGTGATCGAATTTGCCCGCGATGTGGTCGGCCTGAAGCACGCCAACAGCACGGAATTCGACCAGGACACGCCGGATCGCGTCGTCGCGCTCATCACCGAATGGGCAGACCGCGAAGGCAAGGTCGAAAAGCGCAGCGAAGATTCGGATCTGGGCGGCACCATGCGTCTGGGTTCGCAGCGTTGCCCGATCAAGCCCGGCACGCTCGCATCGGAAATCTATGGCAAGGACGTGAACGAGCGCCACCGCCACCGTTATGAAGTCAATAACGGCTACGTGCCCAAGCTCGAAGCCAGCGGCCTTATCATCAGCGCCCGTACCCCGAGCGAAGATCTGCCGGAAATGATGGAACTGCCGCGCGATATGCACCCCTGGTTCGTCGGCGTCCAGTTCCACCCGGAATTCACGTCCACGCCGCGCGATGGCCATCCGCTGTTCAAGGCCTATGTCGAAGCGGCAGTCGCGCACCAGCAGGCGCGCGCTGAGGAGAAAGCATGAATCTGTGCGGTTTCGAGGTTGGTCTCGACAAGCCGTTCTTCCTGATCGCAGGCACCTGTGTCGTCGAATCTGAACAGATGACGATCGACACGGCGGGCCGCCTGAAGGAAATCACCGAAAAGCTCGGCATCCCGTTCATCTACAAGTCGTCGTTCGACAAGGCCAATCGTTCGAGCGGCAAGTCGTTCCGCGGTCTGGGGATGGACGAGGGTCTGCGCATCCTGTCCGAAGTGAAGCGTCAGCTCGGCCTGCCCGTGCTGACCGACGTGCACACGGAAGAGGAAGTGGGGCCGGTGGCATCGGTCGTGGACGTCCTGCAGACGCCCGCGTTCCTGTGCCGTCAGACCGATTTCATCCACGCTTGCGCACGTTCGGGCAAGCCGGTGAACATCAAGAAAGGCCAGTTCCTCGCGCCGCACGACATGAAGAACGTGATCGACAAGGCGCGCGACGCGGCGCGTGAAGCGGGGCTTTCCGAAGACCGCTTCATGGCCTGCGAGCGCGGTGTCTCGTTCGGTTACAACAACCTCGTTTCGGACATGCGCTCGCTTGCGATCATGCGCGAGACGGCAGCGCCGGTCGTGATGGACGTCACGCACTCGGTGCAGCTGCCGGGCGGCCAGGGCACCAGCTCGGGCGGCCAGCGCGAATTCGTG
>DASZGN010000272.1:0-9861 GCA_035938775.1 Trinickia sp. | reverse complement strand
GACAAATTCGATGTCGTCGTGCTCGACCGCAAGGAAGTCACCTACTCGTACTTCGCCGACCCGATGTACGTGTTCATGGATGCCGACTACAACCAGTTCGAAGTCGAGGGCGAGATGATGGGCGACGCGCTCCACTATCTCCAAGACGGTATGGGGTGCGAAGTTGTGTTTTACAACGAAAAGGCGATCTCGGTCGAACTGCCCACCACGCTCGTGCGCGAAATCATCTATACGGAACCGGCCGTCAAGGGCGACACCTCGTCGGGCAAGGTCCTGAAGACCGCCAAGATCAACACCGGCTTCGAGTTGCAAGTGCCGCTCTTTTGCAATATCGGCGACAAGATCGAAATCGACACGCGCACACACGAATATCGCAGCCGCGCGTGAGCCTTGCGCGACGCGCTCGAGCGTTTCCCGGAAAAAGCGCCCCATCGGGCGCTTTTTTTTTCGTATTGTTAGTGTATGGTTAAGAAAACATTACCGGTCGTTTTTGCACAATTGGCCTGCCGGAATCGGCGAGTTATCACGCTCGATACAGCCAAGTCGTTGTTTTTAAATGAGTAAGTGCCCTGGCACGTGCTCTGCTTGCCAAGTAAGTTGCCCGTTGCCGTCGAAAACGAGTTCCGCCCGCTGGGCGCGTCCGGTCCTCGCGCTCTCCGGTTTTCAATTTCGTTGATAGATTGCGCCAAGCCATGCCACACGCTCTGATTGTCGAAGACGATCCCAATAGCCTGTCCGGCCTTTCCGCGATCGTCGCCGCCGACGGTTTCTCCGTCGATACCGCCGCCACACTCGGTGAGGCGCGCGCGGCGCTGTCCCGCTTCATCCCCGATGTCGTGCTGATCGACCTGAATCTGCCCGACGGCCGCGGCCTCGATCTCCTCCACAACTTGCCGGCGCAGCCGGACGGCGTCGTGCCCGTGATCGTGATGACGGGCAACGCCACCGTGGAAAGTGCAATCGAGGGATTGCGACACGGCATCTGGGACTATTTGCTGAAGCCCGTGAACATACCGCGCCTGCGCAGCTTGCTCGCGCGAATTCCGCGCCCGTACGAACTGACGGAGGAAGTGCGATCGCTGCGGACGACGCTGCGCCGCCTCGGCCGCTTTGGCCCCATGATCGGTCGCAGCGATGCGATTCAGCATGTGTACGACATGATCGAGCGCCTGGCGCCGACCGAGACGGCCATGCTGATCACCGGCGAGGCGGGCACGGGCAAGGAAGTGGCCGCACGCACCGTGCATGAGATGGGCCGCAGGCGCAAAGGGCCCTTCGTCGTCTTCGACTGCCGCGCGTTCGCGCGCGAAGGCGGCGGCGAGCGCTCGCTCGACAGCGTGCTGTTCGGCCAGGAGCCCGGCACGTCAGGCATCATCGAGCGCCGCGAACCGGGGCTGATCGAGCAGGCGACCGGCGGCACGCTTTTTCTCGACGAAATCGTCGAACTGCCGCTCGGCCAGCAAGAAGCGCTGCTGCGCGCGCTCGATTCGCAGACGTACAAGCGCGTCGGCGGCACGCTGCCCTTGAGCGTGGACTGCCGCATCATCGCGGCGACGCGCAAGCAGCCGCGCGACGCCGTCGCGGACGGCATGCTGCGCGAAGACTTGTGGCTGCGGCTCGATGCGGCGTCGATTCAACTGCCGCCTCTGCGCGAGCGCGGCGACGATGCCGTGCTGCTCGCGGAAGCGCTCGTCGACGACCTGAACCGTGAAATCAACGCCAGCGGTCTTGCCACCGTCAACAAGCGCATCGGGCCAAACCTCGTTCGCGAGTGTCTGACCTACGACTGGCCCGGCAACATCCGCGAGTTGCACGAGCGCGTGCGGCGCGCCTACAACATTTCGGGCGAAACGGTCGATACGCTGCGCGCCGACGAAACCGCCGGCGCGAGCGGGCGGCGCCTGAATGGCGGCAGCGTGCAGGTGACAGTGGGCACGCCGCTTTCCGACGTCGAAGATCTGCTCATCCGCGCGACCCTCGACGCCGTCGGCGGCACACGCCATCGCGCCGCCACGTTGCTCGGCATCAGCCCGAAAACGCTCTACAACAAGCTGCAGCGCATGAAGATGCCGTAGATCGCATCGCGCGCGCCGTCGCCTTCGCTTTTGCTTTCAGGCGAAGGTGCTGCGCATGAGCGCTTGCGCCTCCTGGTATTCGGGGCGGGCGACCAGCTTGCTCCAGCTCGGTGCCTTGCCGCGCGGGCGCAATTGCTTGAGACGCTGCACCGATGCGCTCGACGGCACGTAACGCAGCGTCTCGAGCACGCCCTCCGCCGCCTGCGGCTGATTGCAGATGAGTACCATGTCGCAGCCCGCCTCGAGCGCGGCCGTGGCCGCCTCGGTCAGCGTGCCGCCGGCGCGCGCGGCCTCCATCGACAAGTCGTCGCTGAAAATCGCGCCCGTGAAACGCAGCCTGCCGCGCAGGATTTCCTGAAGCCAGATGCGCGAAAAGCCCGCCGGCTTGGCATCGACCTGCGAATAGATGACATGCGCCGGAATCACCGACGTGAGCGCCAGGCCGAGCCAATCGTACGGCGCCGCGTCGTCGCGCAGAATCGCCTCGAGCGGACGATCGTCGACCGGCAATGCCACGTGCGAGTCCGCCGCGGCGAAGCCGTGCCCGGGAAAATGCTTGCCGCAATTGCTCATGCCCGCGAGCGCGAGCCCGTGATTGAGGCTCTTGGCGAGCAGCGTGACGACGCGCGGGTCGCTGTGAAACGCCCGGTCGCCGATCACCTGCGAGCGGCCGTAGTCGAGATCGAGCACGGGCGTGAAGCTCATGTCGATGCCGCACGCACGCAACTCGGCAGCGAGGATATAGCCGATGGCGGTGGCAAGCTTCGTCGCATGCACGACGTCCTTGTCCCATAGTTCGCCGAGCCGGCGCATCGCGGGCAGCACGGTGAAGCCGTCAGTGCGAAAGCGTTGCACCCGGCCGCCCTCATGATCCACGGCAATCAGAATATCCTCGCGCACCGCACGGATTGCATCGGTGAGCGCGATGAGCTGCGCGCGGCTTTCGTAGTGTCGCGCGAACAGGATCACGCCGCCCGTCAGCGGATGCGAGAGGCGTCGCACGTCGTCGTCGGTGAGCACGGTGCCTTGCACATCGAGCATCACCGGTCCGGGAGTGTTTTTCATCGGGTCAAAGAGAAAGATGAGGATAAGAACGAAGACGAAGGAAGGAAACCGCGAAAGGTGCGTACGGTGCGTACTTGGTCCTCACGCGGCGGGCAGCACGGTATCGGATTCAGCGATGACGAACGACACGGCGTAGTCGCGCTCGTCGCTGATGGTGACGCGCGCGGTGATGCCGCGCACGGCGAGCCACTCGGCGAGCTCCCCCGACGCCACGACGACCGGCTTGCCGCTCGCCTCGTTGAGCGTCTGAAGCGCGCGCCAGGTCATCGGCCAATGCATGCCGAGCCCGATCGCCTTTGAAAACGCTTCCTTCGCGGAAAAGCGCGTTGCGAGAAATGCAAGACCGCGCGCCGCCGAGCGCGCATGACGTGCGCGATAGACACGTAGTTCGTCAGGGCCGAGCACCTTCTCGGCGAACCGCCCGTGTGTGCGCTCCATGACGGCCGCCACGCGGCTCAGTTGAACGATGTCGGTGCCGATGCCGTAGATCGCCATGCGAACTCGCCTCCCGCGCGCTTCGCGTCAGCGCGTCGCCGCGAGACGCGCGGCGACCATGATCGCCTTCATTTCGCGCACGGCGTTGTCCCATCCCGCGAAGATCGCGTGCGCGACGATCGCATGGCCGATGTTGAGCTCGACGATGCCCTCGATCGCCGCGATCTGCTGCACGTTGGTGTAATGCAGACCGTGACCGGCATTGACCTTCAAGCCGAGCGACGCGCCCAATTGCACGCCGCGCACGATGCGTTCGTACTCTTGCCGCTGCCCGGTCTCGTCATGCGCATCCGCGTAGCGCCCTGTGTGCAGCTCGATCACTGGCGCGCCGGCTTCCTGCGCGGCGCGGATCTGCGCTTCGTCCGCGTCGATGAAGAGCGACACACGCGAGCCGGCATCGGCGAGCTGGCGGCAAGCGGCGCGCACGGCCTCGAAATGTCCCGCCACGTCGAGGCCACCTTCGGTCGTCAATTCGGCGCGCTTTTCCGGCACGAGGCATACGTCATGAGGACGTACCTCGCACGCTATGTCGAGCATCTCCTGCGTGATCGCGCATTCGAGGTTCATCCGCGTCTTCAGTTGCGTGCGCAACGCACGGACATCCGCATCGACGATGTGCCGGCGGTCTTCGCGCAAGTGCAGCGTGATCGCGTCAGCGCCGGCGTCTTCAGCGGCGAGCGCCGCGCGGATCGGATCGGGGTAGGACGTGCCGCGCGCTTGGCGCACGGTGGCGACATGATCGATGTTCACGCCGAGGTCGATCGCGCCAGGCGACGTAAGAAAAAAGCTCATAGGTTCTGCAAGTCGAGAAGGATCTGGCGCGTGGCAAGCGGGGTGCCGCCCAGATAGGTGTTGAGCAGAAAGCGCATCAGCGTCTTGCTTTGCGCGATGGTCTGCGCACGATGGTAATCGTCGCGCTCCATGTCGAGCAACGTCTGGCCGGACACGACAGGCCAGTGCGCCGGCAGCTCGGCCGACGCCTCGCGCACGCCGCGCTCGGGGTCGAACACATAGCGGCCCTCGGCCGTCACCGCCCGGCGCGCGACGGTGCGATCGAGCGCGAGCGCATACCCGGTTTCGCGCAGCAGCACGCGCTCGAACGAACGCAGCACTTGCACGGGCGGCTCATCGTGCGCGAGCCGCGTCAGCGTGACGACGTAGTGATGAAAGAGCTGCGGATGCGGGTCTTCGCGCGCGCAGAATTTGACGACGAGCTCGTTGACGTAAAAGCCGCAAAGCAGCGCATCGCCGGCGAGCGGCAGCATCCCGCCGACCCACTCCGCGCCCGTCAGCGTGCGCATCTCCGACTTGCCCGACCACGACATCGATAGCGGCTGGAACGTCTGCAACACGCCGCGCAGCGCCGAATGAGGGCGCTTCGCGCCTTTCGCGACGAGCGCCAGGCGCCCGTGATCGCGCGACAAAACATCGATGATGAGGCTCGTCTCGCGATAGGGATAGCTGTGCAAGACGAACGCGGGCTGGTGGGCGATGCGGTTCTCTGGTGTACGCGCGGCGCGCGGTTCGCCACCGGCCGCGCGCCGCGTGCGGCGGCGCTCGTCGGTGCGTGGCGCGAGCGAGCGCGTCGCCGTGTCGGCACGCGTCGCCGCATCGGCATGCGTCGCCTCGCCTGATTCGTGTGCGTCGTCGCCGCCGGCTTCCAGCGTTACCCAGGCGTCATTCGTACCCATAGGCGCGCAGCCCGGCTTCGTTGTCGGCCCAGCCGCTCTTCACCTTGATGAAGGTTTCCAGATAGACAGGGCCGTCGAAGAGCTTCTCCATATCGAGACGCGCTTCGGTGCTGATCTGCTTGAGCTTGGCGCCCTTTTGGCCGATGACCATCGCTTTGTGGGCGTCGCGCTCGACGAGAATCGTCGCGAACACGCGGCGCAAGCGTCCCTCGGTCTCGAACTTCTCGATGAGCACGGTGCTCGTATAGGGCAGTTCGTCGCCGGTCCAGCGGAACACCTTTTCGCGCAGGATTTCAGCGGCGAGAAAACGCTCGCTGCGATCGGTCAGATCGTCTTCGCCGTAGATCGGCTCGCCTTCGGGCAGATACGGCTTCACCGTCGTCAGGAGTCGCTTGATGTCTTCGGGATGTTTCGCCGAAAGCGGCACGATTTCCTTGAAATCGCGCCGCGCGCTCATTTGCTGCATGAACGGAAAGAGCGTCTTCTTGTCCGTCACCCGGTCGAGCTTGTTCGCGATGAGCAGCGTTGGCACCGACGGCGGAATGAGATCGAGCACCTTCTGGTCGTCGGGTCCAAAACGCCCCGCCTCGATGACGAAGAGAATGGCATCGACCGTTGTCAGCGTCGAGGTCACGGCGCGGTTCAGCGAGCGGTTCAGCGCGCCGCTGTGATGCGTCTGAAAGCCCGGCGTATCGACGAAGATGTATTGCGCGTCTTCGAACGTATGGATGCCGGTGATGCGGTGGCGCGTCGTCTGCGCTTTGCGCGAAGTGATGCTGATCTTTTGGCCGACGAGCGCGTTCATCAGCGTGGATTTGCCGACGTTCGGGCGACCCACGATGGCGACCGTGCCGCAACGAAAACCGGAAGAAGTGGGGGCGTTCATCATGCGAGGCTGCCGATTCGGGAAGACGCGCCGCGGCCGCTGCCGGGGCGTGCGATTAAGGTCATGAATGGTCGGGCTTTGCCGCGTGCGGCTGCGTAGAACCGGTGACATCGGAAACGAGCTCGGCGCTGTCGCCGCGCTCGGCCGCTACCGCTGGCGTACCGTCCCGGGTGGCAGGGTCGGGCCTGGCCGATCGAACCGCATCGTCCTGGGCTGACGCATCGGCCTTGGAAAGCAGGTCACCCTTCGCTGATGCGTCAGCGTTAAAGGATTGGTCAGGCTTGGACGATGGGTCGCCCGTCAGGGATGCATCAGCCGTGGACGGGGCATCACCGTTCGCGGCCGCGTCAGCCCTGAACGGTGCATCACCCTTCCCGGCCGCGTCAGCCCTGAACGGCGCGTCGCCCTTCCCGGCCGCGTCAGCCTTGAAGGTTGCATCAGCCTTCGCAGACGCCTCACCCTTTGCGATGCCGTCGCCTTTGGCGGTAGCCGCTTCACCCTTGCCCGCCGCCTCGGCTTTGGCGGCCGCTCCGTCAAGGCCGCGCTGCCCCGGTTTGTGGTCCACGTGCGATGCGCGGATGACGGCGGGATGCGTAGTCGCGGCGCGTTGCTCCGCCGCTTCCGGTTGACTCGCCTTCGATTCGACGCGCCCGCTCTTGTCGGCCTTGCGTTCGGGCGAGCGCAAATCGAGCGCCGCCTGCACGCCCTTGACGCCGGGTACGACATCGGGCTCGCCGTGCTTCCCGGTGCGCGCGCCGCGCGATCGCTTGGGCTTGACTTCCATGGCCGGCGCCTGCGCCACAACCTCGTCGAGCGCCTTTTTCGCGGCGGCCTGCTCGGCCGCGCGCCGGCTTGCGCCCGAACCCGACACCTTGATGTCGAGTTTCGGCACCGTGCATTCGACTTCGAACTGCTGATTGTGCGCGGCCCCATGCGTCGCGACGACGGTGTAGGTCGGCAACGCGATCTTGTGGCCTTGCAGATACTCCTGGAGGAGCGTCTTGGAATCCTTGCCGAGCGTGCGCGGATCGATGTGATCGAGGATCGGCACGTAAAGCCGCTTGATGACCGCCTGCGCCGCGTCGAACCCGCCGTCGACGAAAATCGCCCCGAGAATAGCTTCGAAAGCGTCGGCGAGGATCGACGGGCGCCGGAACCCGCCGCTGCGCAGCTCGCCTTCGCCGAGCCGCAGACCTTCCGAAATATTGAGGGCCTGAGCAATCTCGTAAAGCGACTGCTGCTTGACGAGATTGGCCCGAACGCGTGACAGGTCGCCCTCGTCCAATTTGCCGAATCGCTGGAACAAAAGCGCGGCCACGGCGCAATTTAGAACGGAATCGCCCAAAAATTCGAGCCGTTCATTGTGCGACGCACTATGACTTCGGTGGGTTAACGCCTGGCGCAATAATTCCGCATTGCGAAATTCGTAGCGCAACCGGCTTTCGAGCGGAGAGAGAGGCATGTGCAGAGTATAACGCGCGCGTTACCCGCGTCGATTCGGCGGGGCGGAACGCGAAAAGCGTCGTGAACCGGGTGGGCGGCATGTCAAACGCGCCAGTCGCAACGGGCGCGTCGACAGTCGAAAACGTCCTGAGCGAACGCTCAGTGGAACGAGCCGATGCGTTTCAGATTGCTGAAATTCATCCAGATGAAGAAGGCGCGTCCGACGATGTTGCGATCGGGCACGAAGCCCCAGTAGCGGCTGTCGGCGCTGTTATCGCGATTGTCGCCCATCATGAAGTAGTTGCCCGGCGGCACTTTGCAAATCACGCCTTCGCTGTTGTAGGTGCAGTTGTCGCGATGCGGATAGGTGTCGGCGCCGATGACGAACGGCGGCACGGCCGGGTTGTTGAGGATCGCGTTCTTGCGGCCGTCGAGGGACTCCTCGAATTGCTTCGCATAGCCGATGCGTTCCTCGTCGAAGTAGTCGGGAAACGGCGTTTCGGACACGGGCTTGCCGTTGATGGTGAGCTGCTTGTTTTGGTAGGCGACGACGTCGCCGGGCAAGCCGATCACGCGCTTGATGTAATCGACCGACTCGTCCTTCGGATAGCGGAACACGACGACATCGCCGCGCTGAAGCGGCCGCCCTTGCGTGACCTTGGTATCGACGATCGGCAGGCGCAGGCCGTAGTCGAACTTGTTCACGAGGATGAAGTCGCCGACCAGCAGCGTCGGCACCATCGATCCCGACGGAATCTTGAACGGCTCGACCACGAACGAGCGCACGAGAAACACGACGAGAATCACCGGAAAGAAGCTCGCCGAATATTCGAGCCACCAGGGTTGGCGAAGGTTTTCCTCACGCAGCCGGGCGCGCGTGGCCGGTGCGTTTTCATCGGCGAAACGCTCGCCGATGCGGGCCTGCTGGCGATCGAATTCGGCCACGGCCTCGTCCGCGGCGCGCCGCCGTTGCGGCAGGAAGATCAGTTTGTCGGCAACCCACGCGATGCCCGTCAAAACGACGAGCACAAAAAGAATCAACGCAAAATTCATGTTATTAGAGCGATCCTGTTATTTGTCTTCGACGCGCAAGATTGCGAGGAAAGCCTCTTGCGGGATCTCGACCGACCCGACCTGCTTCATTCGCTTCTTGCCTTCTTTTTGCTTTTCCAGCAGCTTCTTCTTGCGTGTGATGTCGCCGCCATAGCACTTGGCGAGCACGTTCTTGCGCAATGCCTTGATGTTTTCGCGTGCGACGATGTGCGCGCCGATGGCCGCTTGAATCGCCACATCGTACATTTGGCGAGGAATGATCTCGCGCATCTTCGCCGCCACTTCGCGGCCCCGATATTGCGACTGCGAACGGTGGACGATGACCGACAGCGCATCGACCTTGTCGCCGTTGATCAGCATGTCGACCTTGACCACGTCCGAGGCGCGATACTCCTTGAATTCGTAGTCCATCGATGCATAGCCGCGCGACACCGACTTCAGCCTGTCGAAAAAGTCGAGCACGATCTCGGCCATCGGAATTTCGTACGTGAGCTGTACTTGCCGGCCGTGGTACTGCATGTTGATCTGCGCGCCGCGCTTTTGCGTGCACAGCGTGATGACCGAGCCCACGTAGTCCTGCGGCATGTACAGGTTCACGGTGACGATCGGCTCGCGAATCTCTTCGATCTTCGACGGGTCCGGCATTTTCGCCGGGTTCTCGACCCTCATCACCGTGCCGTCGCGCTGAACGACCTCGTAGACCACCGTCGGGGCAGTCGTGATGAGGTCCATGTCGAATTCGCGCTCGAGACGCTCCTGCACGATCTCCATGTGCAAGAGGCCGAGGAACCCGCAGCGGAAACCGAAGCCGAGCGCCTGGGAAACCTCGGGCTCGTACTGGAGCGACGCGTCGTTGAGTTTCAGCTTCTCGAGCGATTCGCGCAGCGCATCGTACTGGTTCGCTTCGACGGGATAGAGCCCCGCGAACACCTGCGGCTTAACTTCCTTGAAGCCGGGCAGCGGCTCGGCCGCGGGTTTCGTGGAGAGCGTGACCGTATCGCCCACCTTGGCGGCCGTGAGCTCCTTGATGCCGGCGATGATGAAGCCCACCTGGCCGGCGGACAGCGATTCGCGCGACTGCGATTTAGGCGTGAACACGCCGACGCTCTCGGTCAGATGCTGGGAGCCGGTGGCCATCAGCAGGATCTTGTCC
>DASZGN010000271.1:0-8805 GCA_035938775.1 Trinickia sp. | reverse complement strand
CGACCTGAGGCGTCTTCGTGAAGTGGCGCGCCCCGCCCAGCAGCGGCATCCGCATCGGCGGCTCGGCATGCGCTACCTCCTAATCGGTGCGCAAAGCAGATGCGGGTGGCGGGTCCGCCACGCCACGCCCGCCTTCGCGCCCGCGGCCCGCGGAACGCGCAAAAACCGACGTGTCTATAATGAGATGACATGTGCGCGCGGTAACCGCGCGCGTTTCGTGTCACCCCGAGCGTGGGGCCTGGTTTCCTAGCGCCGCGCGAAGCGTCCGTCGCCACGACAGAAGGGAGGGGCAATGCTCGACGCACTTTCGCTCGGCGCCGGCCTGTCATGGGCCAGCGGCCTGCGCCTTTATCTAACCGTGCTGCTCGTCGGCGTCTTTGCGCGGCTCGGCATCGTTCATCTGCCTGATACGCTGGCCGCGCTCGCGTCGCCGTGGGTCATCGGCGTCGCGGCCGTGCTCACCGTCGTGGAATTTCTTGCCGATCGGGTGCCTGCGCTCGATACGCTCTGGGACGCGATCCATACATTCATCCGCATTCCGGCCGGCGCCTTGCTCGCGGCGGGTTCGCTCGGCCACGCCGATCCGACGCTTTTGACGATCGCCGCGCTCGCCGGCGGCACGCTCGCGGGCTCCGCGCACCTCGCGAAGGCCGGCACGCGCGCGCTCATCAACCTGTCGCCCGAGCCGTTTTCGAACTGGATCGCGTCGTCGACCGAGGACGTGCTCGTCTTTGTCGGCCTGGCGCTCGCGCTTTTCGTGCCGCTTCTGTTCCTCGCGCTGATGGTGGGCTTTCTCGCGTTCGCGCTCTGGGCGCTGCCGCGCCTGTGGCGCGGTGTGCAGGGCGGCTTTCGCAGCATGGCGGCCCATATGGTGTCGCGCTTGGGCTCGATAGGGGGCAAGCGCGATTGAGCGGGGCGGCCAACCGTGGGGTGACGATAGGCGGGCCGCGCCGCCGTTACCCCGTCGCGGATCTCATGCGCCAGGCCGCGCGCATGACGGCGCGTGACTGGCGCGCGGGCGAGCTGACGATGCTCATCGTGGCGCTCATGCTCGCCGTGGCGGCGCTCGCGAGCGTCGGATTCTTGGCCGACCGCCTCCAGCAGGGCCTCGAACGCGATGCGCGGCGCATGATCGCCGCCGATTTCGTCGTGCGTGCCGATCATCCGGTCGATGCGCAATTCGTCGATGAAGCCCGCGCGCTCAAGCTCCAAACCGCGACGACAATCATTTTCCCCAGCATGGTCGCCCGGCAGGCGCTGCCGCCGAGCGCCGGCGATGCGCCGCCGAACGTGCGACTTGCCGCCGTCAAGGCGGTCTCGCCCAGCTACCCGTTGCGCGGTGCCCTGCGCCTCGCGGCGGGGCCGAATGCGCCCGATCGCCGCGCCGACGGCACTCCGCCGGCGGATACCGTGTGGGTCGACGGCGAACTGCTGGAGGCGCTCCATGCGCGCGTCGGCGACAAGGTGCTGCTTGGCGCGCGCACGTTCACCATCGGTGCCGTCATCACGCGCGAGCTGGACCGCGGCTTCGCCTTCATCAATTTTTCGCCGCGCCTGATGCTGCGCGCCGACGAGCTGCAGTCGACGGGGCTCATCGGCTACGGCAGCCGTGTGACCTACCGGCTGCTCGTGGCCGGCAACGACGACGCTGTGGCGCGCTTCGCGCAGTTTGCGCACGCGCGCGTCGATGGCGGAAAGATGCGCGGCGTGGCGCTCGAGTCGCTCGAGGACGGCCAGCCGCAAGTGCGCCAGACGCTCGATCGCGCCGGCCATTTCCTGCGGCTTGTTGCGCTCTTGACGGCGCTGTTGGCCGCCGTCGCCATTGCCATGGCCGCGCATCGCTACACTCGGCGGCATCTGGACGGCTGCGCCGTGATGCGCTGCCTCGGGCTGGGCGAGGCAGCGCTGCGTGCGCTGGTGGCGCTCGAGTTCTTGTTCGTCGGACTCGTGGCCGGCGCGCTGGGCGTCGCGATCGGCTACGCGGGGCACTTCGCGCTGCTTGCGTGGCTCGGGCAGCTGATCGCCGTCGAGTTGCCGCAGCCGAGCATGTTGCCCGCGATCGAGGGGATGGCCGCGGGTCTGGTGCTGCTCTTCGGCTTCGCGTTGCCGCCGCTCGTGCCGCTCACCCGCGTGCCGCCGGTGCGGGTGCTGCATCGCGAGTGGGGCAGCGAGGCGCGTGCGGCGTGGTCCGCCTACGCGCTCGGAATCGCGCTCTTCGCCGCGCTGCTCGTGCTCGCGGCGGGCGAGCTGAAGCTGGGCGGCATCGTGGCGGGCGGCTTCGCGATCGGCATGCTCGTGTTCGCCGGGCTCGCGCGCGCCGCGCTTTGGCTCGCCGCGCGCATCGCGCGCGCCACGGATGGCGCACGCGCAATGCGCAGCGCAAGCGTGAAGGCGACGTTCGGCTGGCGCTACGCGTTGGCGT
The DNA here is from genome assembly GCA_035938775.1 of Trinickia sp. Lineage (GTDB taxonomy): Bacteria > Pseudomonadota > Gammaproteobacteria > Burkholderiales > Burkholderiaceae > Trinickia. Next base: position 6,383 of record DASZGN010000271.1, on the reverse strand, counting down.
CGCTCGAGCGGCGCGGCGCGACGAGCGCGCTGCAAGTGACCGCGCTCGCCATCGGCCTCATGTGCCTCCTCTTGATCGCGATGACGCGCAACGATCTCGTCGACGGCTGGCGCAAGTCGACGCCGCCCGACGCCCCCAACGAATTCCTGATCGACATCCAGCCGAACGAACGGCAGGCCGTGGCCGACTATCTGGCCGCGCACGGCATCGCGGACATCTCGCTCGAGCCGATGGTGCGCGCTCGGCTGACGGCGATCGACGGCAAGCCCGTGAACCCCGACGCCTACAAGAACGACGAAGCGCGCCGTCTGATCGATCGCGAGTTCAATCTGTCGTACCGCTCGAGCCTGCCCGAGGACAACCGGATCGTCGAGGGCAGCTGGTACGGTGCGGCGAAGCGACCGGAGATCTCGATCGAGGCGGGCTTGGCGAAGCTGATCGGCGTCAAGGTCGGCGACGTGCTTCGCTTCGACGTGACGGGCTTGCCTGTCGAGGCGCCGGTCACAAGCGTGCGCAAGCTCGACTGGGGCTCCTTCAAGGTCAACTTCTTCGTGTTGATGCCGCCGGCTGCGCTCGAAGACTTCCCGGCGAGCTTTATCACGAGCTTTTATCTGCCGTCAGCGCGACACGCGGTGCTCGACGGCCTGGTTGCCGCGCATCCGAATGTGACGGCGATCGATACCGCACCGATCCTCGCCCAGATCCAGCACGTGCTCGGGCAGGTGATCGGCGCGGTGCAGTTTCTTTTCGTGTTCACGCTCGCGGCGGGCGTGCTCGTGCTCTACGCCGCGCTCGCCGGCACGCGTGACGAACGCATGCGAGAATCGGCGCTCTTGCGCGCGCTCGGCGCATCGCATGCGCAGGTGCGTGCGGTGCAGGTGGCGGAGTTCGCGGTGGTTGGGGCGCTCGCGGGCTTGTTGGCCGCGGTGGGGGCGCAGGCGCTCGGCGTGGTGCTCGCTACCCGCGTGTTCGACTTCTATCTCGACTTCGACCCCTGGGTCTTGCCGGTCGGCGTGGTGGCCGGCATCGCGTGCGCGAGTGTGGGCGGGTGGCTGAGCTTGCGCCGCGTGCTCACGCGCCCGGCTTCGCAATCGCTGCGGGACGCTTGAAGCCGCCACTTCGCGTGAATCGTCTGACACAACCGAGCTTCCGACGAATGAGGCCGCGCTGCAGATGAACGCGTCGCTGCTTTTTTCGCTGCTTCCCGAATCACCGCATCATTGAACCGACTGTATGACTGACATCACCGACGACGACACCGCCGCCCAACCGACGGCGTTCGACCTGGTGGGCGGCGAGGCGCGCGTGCGCGAGCTCGTCGACCGCTTTTACGACCTGATGGACCTCGAAGCCGAATTCGCGGGCATTCGCGCGCTGCATCCGGCGACGCTCGAAGGCTCGCGCGACAAACTTTTCTGGTTCCTCTGCGGCTGGCTCGGCGGGCCGGATCACTACATCGAGCGCTTTGGCCATCCGCGGCTGCGCGCGCGGCATCTGCCGTTCGCGATTGCCTCGTCGGAGCGGGATCAATGGCTGCGCTGCATGGCCTGGGCGATGCAGGACATCGACTTGCCCGAGACTTTGCGCGAGCGTTTGCTCACCTCGTTTTTCGATACGGCCGACTGGATGCGCAACCGGCCCGGTTGATTCGCCGGTACGGCACCGCCAATGTAGGGCTTGGCGCGTCCTTTTGCCTGCACCGGCAGCTTCGCGATAATGCGGTTTCGGTGCGGTCAAGGCATGCCGTGGTGCGCCTTCCGTTGCCGCCTCTCTTTTTTGGGATTTCAAGGAGCCCCCCATGACGACGCTCGCGCTATTTCGTGAAGATGCTTACCTGACGCGCTGCGAAGCGTCGATTTGCGCGATCGACGAGCACGGCATCCTGCTCGACAGGACCGTCTTCTATCCGTTGGGCGGCGGCCAGGCCGGCGACACGGGCGCGCTTACGCTTGCCGACGGCACGCGCATCGAGATTGCCGACACGCGCAAGGCAAAGTTCGAAGGCGCCACGCCCGACGATGCCGTGCATGTGCCCGCGCCGGGCCAGGAGGCGCTGCTTGCGCGGCTCGTCCCGGGCGAGCGCGTGGTGGCCGAAATCGACTGGGCGCGGCGCTATCGGCACATGCGGCTGCACACGGCGAGCCATCTGATGTGCGCGGTGCTGCCTTATCCCGTCGACGGGTGCAGCATTACGGCGGAGTACGCGCGGCTCGATTTCGCCACCGTCGAGCCGGTCGAGCGCGCATTCGTCGAGGCGCGTCTTGCGACGCTGATCGGCGGCGCGCATCGGGTCGCCACGGAATGGATCACCGACGCGGAGATGGCCGAGCGCCCCGAGCTCGTGCGCACGATGAGTGTGAAGCCGCCGATGGGGCTCGGGCGCGTGCGGCTGTTGCGCATTGAAGGCATCGATCTGCAGCCGTGTGGCGGCACGCACGTCCACAACACGGAGGAGATCGGCGCGCTGCGCGTGGCGAAGGTCGAAAAGAAGAGCGCCCGTACGCGGCGCTTGGTTCTGGAGCTCGAATGAACGACGGGAACGACGGGAGCGACGCGAACCAGGCGCACGACGCGCACGAGGCGCTGCGTGCGGGGGACGCTGCACGCAGCGCCGCCGAGTACACCGCGCTCGATCCTGCCGCTCGGGACGTGCTCGATTTCTGGTTCGGCGAGCCCGGCTCGGTGCGATTCGGGAAGCGTTCCAAGCGTTGGTTTGCGGGCGATGCCGCATTGGACCGCACGGTGCGCGAGCGCTTCGGCGCGACGCTGGTTGCCGCCTGCCGCGGCGATTGCGACGACTGGCAGCGCTCGCCGCTTGGCGCGCTTGCGCTCGTCATCGTGTTCGATCAGTTCTCGCGCAATGCCTATCGCGGTAGCGCCGATGCCTTCGCGGGCGATGCGCGCGCACTGGACGTTGCGCGGGAGATGGTAGCGACGGGTGCCGACCTGCGCTTGCCCACGCTGTACCACCGCGCATTCGCGTATATGCCATTCGAGCATGACGAGTCGCTCGCCGCGCAGCGCGAATCGGTGCGCCTTTTCGAGGCGCTCGCGCGGGAAGCGGGGCCGCGGGACTTCCTCGACTCGGCGCGCCGGCATGCGCAAGTCATCGAACGCTTCGGGCGTTATCCGCATCGCAACGCTGCGTTGGGCCGAGCGTCGACCGATGAAGAGATCGCGTTTTTGCGCGAGCCGGGTTCGTCGTTCTAAGCGAGCCGCAAAAAAACTTCGACCGGCTGATTACGGCAGTCAACGCGGCGAGGCGAGGCTTGGTTGTGTGCCCTTTGACACCGAGATTCGGGCCGAGCATCCCTCGCCGGTTTGCGATATGGTAGATATCATTGATATATATCACGAGGGGGGATCGTGCAAACCGCCAAGATCTTCTGGACTGGCCGTTCTCAGGCCGTTCGTCTTCCCAAAGACTTCCGCTTCGAAACCAACGAGGTCAGGATCCGTCGCCACGGTGCGGCGGTGATACTCGAGCCCGTGCCGAGCGATTGGTCTTGGCTTTCGCCGCTGATCGGTCCTGTCGATGCTGATTTCGAGCAAGCCGTCGGCGAGCAGCCAGCCGAGCAGGTGCGACCAGACCTGGACTTTTTCGAATGAGGTATCTGCTCGACGCGAACGCTATCATTGCGATTCTGAAGGGCCAACCGGCCATGCTCTCGCGATTGCGTGCGCACCAGCCAGCGGAGTTCGGCCTGCCATCGATCGTAGCCCATGAACTGTTCTACGGCGCGTACAAGGGGCAACGCACCGCGGACAATCCTGCGCGAATCGAGGCGTTACAGTTCGAGGTACTTGCGTTCGATCACGAGGATGCACAGCACGCGGGGGAAGTGCGAGCATTGCTTGCCGCGGCCGGCACGCCAATCGGGCCGTACGACGTGCTGATCGCGGGCCAAGCGCGCGCCCGCAACTTGATATTGATTACCCGCGACATGCGAGCGTTCGCGCGGGTCCCCGGTCTCGAAGCGGAGGACTGGGAGAGTTCAAGCAGCCGGTAAGCGAGCGAGAAAGGGGGGCGCCTCAACGCCCCCCGCTCACATCGAGCAACGCGCCGTTCACATACGAAGCGGCGTCGCTCAAGAGCCATGCGATGGCGGCCGCAACCTCTTCGGCCGTGCCGGGACGACCGGCGGGCGTTTGCGCTCCGAGCACGGCCGCGCGCTCCGGCTTGCCGCCGCTCGCATGGATTTCCGTGTCGATGAGGCCCGGCCGAACGGCGTTCACGCGTATCCCGCGCGGGCCCAATTCTTTGGCAAGGCCGATCGTCAGCGTATCGATGGCGCCTTTCGAGCCCGCATAGTCGACATACTCGTTCGGCGAGCCGAGCCGCGACGCCGCCGACGACACGTTCACGATCGCGCCGCCATGCCCACCGCGATCGGTCGACATGCGCCGCGCCGCTTCACGGGCGCACAGATAGGCGCCGAGCACGTTCACGTCAAACATGCGCTTGATCCGTGCGCCATCCATATCGGCGAGCGGCATCGACGGCGCCACGATACCGGCGTTGTTCACGAGCGCATCGATGCGCCCGAACGCGTCCGTCAGCGCGTCGAACATCGCGAGCACCGCGGGCTCGTCGGCGACATCGGCTTGCAGCACGCGCGCTCGGCCACCGAGGCGCTCGATGGCGGCCGCCGTGTCGCGCGCCGCGGTGGCATCGCGCGCGTAGTTCACGCCCACATCCCAGCCGTTAGCGGCGAGCAAGCGTGCCGTCGCCCGGCCGATGCCGCGGCTTGCGCCGGTGATCAGAACCGCCCGGTTTGCCGTCGCGTTCATCGCGTCGATCCTGTGTCCGTCTCGTGTATCCGCGTTACCGTGGTGCAAGTGCCCAGGCGGCGCAAACGCGCAGCTCGCGGCGAGCGCTCACACGGCGTCGCGTTGCGCGGCCCACTTGTCGAGGGCAGGCGGGCGATAGCGGCGCAGCTTTTCGATGAGCGGGCCGGCCTCTGAATCGATCTGCAGCATGTTGAAGTACGTTTGCCGCATGAAGCCTTCCTCAACCGTGTGCTCGAGCATCCTGATGAGCGGCGCGTAGTAGCCGTCGATGTCGTAAATGCCGATCGCCTTGCCGTGATAACCGAGCTGCGCCCACGTGTAGACCTCGAAAAGCTCCTCGAGCGTGCCCGCGCCGCCGGGCAGCGCGACGAAGGCGTCGGAAAGGTCGGCCATCATCTTCTTGCGCTGATGCATGTCGGGCACGACGTGCAGCTCCGTGAGCCCGCCGTGGCCGACTTCCTTGCTCACGAGCAACTCGGGGATCACGCCGACGACGCGCCCGCCCGCGGCCAGCACTTCATCGGCGATCACTCCCATCAGCCCCACGCGCCCGCCGCCATACACGAGCGAGTAGCCGGCTTCGACCAGCGCACGGCCGAAGCGCTGCGCCGCTTGCGCGTAGATCGGCTTGGCGCCCAGCGACGAGCCGCAATAGACGCAAACAGACTTCATTACGAGGCATCCTTGGCATTCGCCGCACGGGCGGGGTCGCGCTGCGGCAGGTAGTCTTGAAACTGGCGCTTGGGCAGCTTGCCGGAGACGAGATCGTCGAACAGTTGCCGCGAGCGGCCGCGCAGGTACGGCGCCATTATCGAGATGACATGGACGCTCACCTGATGCAGCTCTTCGCGGATCGCGCCTTGATCGTTGTATTTGCGCGGATGCATGACGAACTGATAGGAGAGCCAGTAAGTGGCAATCACGCCCATGTTCGTCGAGATGACCTGAATCTCCTCGGGCGTCGCCACCATTTCGTCGTCGGCGACGAGCAGTTCGCACAGCTCGCGGGCAAAGCGCACCTTGTGGCTGATGATCTGCTTGAAATGCGTCTCCAGCGTGCGGTTGCGGGCGAGCAAATCGTTGAGGTCGCGATAGAGGAACCGGTAAGTCCACATGAAATCGGCCATGTACTGCAGATAAGACCACGTTTCGTCGATGGTCGGACGATGGTCGTCGGGCAGCCGCAGACGTCGCTCGATCGCTTGCTCGAACTGCGCAAAGATGCTGTTGATGATGTCGTCTTTGTTGCGGAAATGGTAATAAAGATTGCCTGGGCTGATCTCCATTTCCTCCGCGATGGTCGTCGTAGTGACGTTCGGCTCGCCGATCTCGTTGAACAGCTTCAACGACAACTCGAGAATCCGTTCGCGGGTGCGGCGGGGAATTTTTGCTTCCATTTCTCCGGCCCTGTGCTGCCGGGCACGCGCGACGCATCGGCGACGCTGCGTACTTGACCCGGCTGGTTGGTATTTTCAACGTTGTCGGACGATTATAAACTGGTCGTTCTGTTCCCAACCTTTAGCATAGGGTATTCCACCTGAGCGCCGCGGGGCCGTGGTGTGCGTGGCAGGAAGATTTCTTATGACGAATCA
>DASZGN010000270.1:0-4686 GCA_035938775.1 Trinickia sp. | reverse complement strand
AATCACGCCAGCGGATAGCAAACCAAACGACTGACTACCCGCTGGATCGCCGGCGGCCAGTTCGGCCGCCCGAGCCAACGAAATTTCTCTTTGCAGCGGCTTGGAATCATGACGTGGTGTTTTGTTTATCGGCCACCCTCTATTGGGCTTCGACATATCGCTCGCTCCATGCCGCAATGACGTTCGCCGCGTAAATCGCATCGCTCTTGTGCGTAAGAAGATGGTCCGCTCCGGCGAGCGACACGAAGCTCTTCGGATGCCTGGCGGCCGTGAAGATGTCGCTCGCGTTGGCGATGCCGACGGTGGTGTCATCTGGGGAATGCATTACGAGCAGCGCACGGCGTAATTGAGCAATTTTTTCCGTGAGGCACTGCTCGGCGACATCGGCGAGAAATTGACGTTTGATCCGGAACGGACGGCCGGACAGTTGCACCTGCGCTTCGCCCTCCGCCTCGATTTGCGGAACGTATGCCTTGAAAAGTCCCGTGACATGTGAGGGATCGCTCGGCGCGCCGATCGTAACGACCGCCCTCGCCTCGGGAACATCCGAGCTCGCGGCGAGCACCGCGGCGCCGCCCAGGCTGTGGCCGATCAAGAGTGCCGGCGCGCGATCCGTCACCCGCAGGTGATTGGCAGCGGCAATCAAGTCCGCGCAGTTCGAAGAAAAATTGGTGTTGGCGAATTCGCCTTCGCTTGCACCGATGCCCGTAAAATCGAAACGCAAAACACCGATCCCGTGTTCGGTAAGCGCTTGCGCAATACGGCTCGCGGCAAAAATGTCCTTGCCGCACGTGAAGCAGTGAGCGAAAAGCGCGAAGGCTCGAGGCATCGTTTGCGGTAAGTCAAGTCGACCCGCAAGCTTTTGGCCGTCGGCCCCCTGAAACTCAAATCGTTCGGGTGGCATTTTTTGATCTCCTGTTCGGAATAAGCAGCGCGAGGGTATTTCCCACCAGCGACCGATACGCGGATTGCAACAATTGGGGTAAGCCCGCCGCCGTCATTCCCTATTCAAGGCGATTTCCAGGCGCCTGTCACATGTGAGAGCGGCGTGGCATTATCCAGCGGTTCGATGTCCGTCCGCATACCCTGGAGCCGCATCATGGCTGACGATCCCGATGTTCCACCCGACACCGACGCGCCCTATTCCGTCCTGAACACGCGTCGCCATCAAACGTTTCCGCACCTCACCGCGGACGACATCGCGCGCGCGCGGCGCTTCGGCACAGAAAAGCATTGGGCTGCGGGCGAACTGCTGGCCGAGGCAGGGCACCCTGGTCCCGGCATGATTCTCGTGCTAAGCGGAGTGATAGGCATCAAGCGCCGAGACGCCCTCGGGCGCTCCACTGTCCTCGTCGAGCACCGCGCGGGCAATTTTTCGGCGGAGATCGGCCAGTTGTCGGGGCAGCACTCGTTCGCCGACGCCGTTGCGCTCGAGCCCGTCGACGCGCTCGTTATTCCGCCCGAGCAAATGCGCGCGCTCATCATCGGCGAGGCCGAGCTCGGCGAGCGCATCCTGCGTGCGTTGATCCTGCGGCGCGTGGTGGCGATCGAACAGGGTATCGGCCTGGTGCTGATCGGCCACAACCAGGACGCGCGGCTGCACGATTTGCGCAGCTTCCTTACGCGCAACGGACGCCCGCACAGCGTGCTCGATGTCGCTTCGGACAGCGAAGCGCGCATGCTCATCGAGCATTTTTCCGCGGCACCCGACGATCTGCCGCTCGCGGTCTGCCCCGACGGCAAGGTCCTGCGCCGTCCGAGCGACGCGCAACTTGCCACGGCGCTCGGCCTTCTGCCCGAGCTCGACGCGTCGCATGTCTACGATGTCGCGATCGTCGGTGCCGGTCCCGCAGGGCTTGCGACGGCCGTCTATGCCGCCTCGGAAGGGTTATCCGTGTTCGTTCTCGATTGCCGCGCACCCGGCGGGCAGGCCGGGGCAAGCGCCAGAATCGAAAACTATCTCGGCTTTCCGACCGGCATCTCCGGCCAGGCGCTCGCGGGCCGCGCATTTACGCAAGCGAACAAGTTCGGCGCGCACATCGCCATTCCCGTGGAGGTGGTGGCGCTGCATTGCGGCGAGCAGCCATACCGGCTCGAGACGCGCTGCGGCGGCGCTGTACTGGCGCGCGCGGTGGTCATCGCAAGCGGCGCTGTCTACCGGCGGCCGGCTATCGCGGGCCTCGATGCATTCGAAGGGCGCGGCGTCTACTACTGGGCCTCGCCGCTCGAAGCGCGCATGTGCAAGCACACCCACGTAGCGCTCGTGGGCGGCGGCAACTCGGCGGGGCAAGCCATCGTCTATCTCGCGGCGTATGCGGCGCATGTGCATGTGCTGATCCGCAAGGACAGCTTCGAGACGACGATGTCGCGCTACCTGATCGATCGCATTGCCGGCTTGCCGAACGTCACGGTCCATCCGCACACGGAAGTCGAGCGTCTCGAGGGGGATGCGGGCGGGCTGGCCTCGGTCGTGCTGAAAGCGCCGCTCGAGGACGGCACGACACGCCTTGACGTGCGGCATCTGTTTCTCTTCACCGGCGCCGATCCGAACACGGATTGGCTGCGCACGTGCAACGTCGAGCTCGATGCGCACGGGTTCGTGCTGACCGGCGCGGCCGTCCGCTCGAGCGAACGGCGCGCCATGGATGCAACAGCGGTGAATCTGATGACGAGCGTTGAGGGCGTATTCGCTGTCGGCGATGCACGGGCGGGTTCGATGAAGCGCGTGGCGACCGCGGTCGGTGAAGGCGCGGCCGTGGTCGCGCAGATTCATCAATTGTTCGCGGGCACTGGAGCGCACCCGCTCGGGTCGGCATGCGGGCTAGATGAGCGCACCTCACTCCCTATTCGAGGATGATCTCCAGGCGTCTGTCGCATGCGGAGCGGTTCGACGTCTTTCTGCATATTCTGGAGCCGCATCATGACTCAGGATTCCAATGTGCAACCCAACGGCGGCGCGCCCTCTTCCGGCTTGGGATCGCGTCTCCATCAGATATTTCCTCGCCTGAGCGCCGAGGAAATCGCGCGTGTGCGTCGCTTTGGCACGCCGCGCCATTGGGCCGCGGGCGAAACGCTGCTCGATACAGGGCGCCCCGGACCGGGCATGATCCTCGTGCTGAGCGGCGCGGTCAGCATCTCGCGCTGCGACGGGCTCGGGCGGTGTCTTCGCGTCGCCCAGTACCACACGGGCGAGTTCGCGGGGGACGTCGGCCAGTTGTCGGGGCAGCATTCGCTAGTCAATGCCGTTGCGCTCGAGCCGGTCGACGCGCTCGTTTTTCCGCCGGAGCAACTGCGCGCGCTCATCAACAGCGAGGCGGAGCTCGGCGAGCGCATTCTGCGTGCGCTGATCCTGCGGCGCGTTTCGGCAATCGAAGTGGGCGTCGGCGTCGTTTTGATCGGCCAAGGCCAGGACGCGCGGCTTCACGATTTGTGCGGGTTTCTCACACGCAACGCACATCCGTACAGGGTGCTCGATGTCGCTTCGGACAGCGAAGCGCGCATGCTCGTCGAGCAGTTTTCCGCGACACCCGACGATCTGCCGCTCGCCGTATGCGCCGACGGCAACGTCCTGCGCCGTCCGAGCGGCGCGCAACTCGCCGCGGCGCTCGGCTTCTTGCAAGCCGTCGACCCATCGAACGTGTATGACGTCGCGATCGTCGGCGCCGGTCCCGCGGGGCTCGCCGCGGCTGTTTATGCCGCCTCGGAAGGGTTGTCCGTCGTCGTGCTCGATTGCCGCGCACCGGGCGGGCAGGCCGGGGCAAGCGCCAGAATCGAAAACTATCTCGGGTTTCCGACGGGCATCTCCGGCCACGCGCTTGCGGGCCGCGCATTTACGCAAGCCAACAAGTTCGGTGCGCACATTGCCATTCCCTTGGACGTGGTGGCGCTGCATTGCGGTGAGCAGCCGTATCGGCTTGAAACCCGCTGCGGCGGCTCGGTGCCGGCGCGCACCGTGGTCATCGCAAGCGGCGCCGTCTATCGGCGGCCGGCTATCGCGGGCCTCGATGCATTCGAAGGGCGCGGCGTCTACTACTGGGCCTCGCCGCTCGAAGCGCGCAGGTGCAAGCGCGCCGAAGTCGCGCTCGTGGGCGGCGGCAACTCCGCGGGCCAAGCCATCGTCTTTCTAGCGGGACATGCGGCGCATGTGCATGTGCTGATTCGCAAGGACAGCTTCGAGACGACGATGTCGCGCTACCTGATCGATCGCATTGCCGGCTTGCCGAACGTCACGGTCCATCCGCATACGGAAGTCGAGCGTCTCGATGGGGATGCGGGCGGGCTCGCCTCGGTCGTGCTCAAAACGCCGATTGAGGACGGCGCCGCACGCCTCGACGTGCGGCATCTGTTTCTCTTCACGGGTGCCGAGCCGAATACGGATTGGCTGCGCACGTGCAACGTCGAGCTCGATGCGCACGGGTTCGTGCTGACCGGCGCGGCCGTCCCCTCGAGCGAACGGCGCGCCGTGGATGCGACCGCGGCGAACCTGATGACGAGCGTCGGGGGCGTATTCGCGGTTGGCGATGCACGGGCAGGCTCGATGAAGCGCGTGGCGACCGCGGTCGGTGAAGGCGCGGCCGTGGTCGCGCAAATTCATGAGTTGCTCGCGGGCATCGGAGCGGACCCGCTCGGCCCCGGCATGCGAGCCTGTTAGTCGTTGCCGGGCGGATGGATCACACGGCAAGCTCG
>DASZGN010000269.1:0-2950 GCA_035938775.1 Trinickia sp. | reverse complement strand
TTCGCGTGCTTCTTGGTAGTAGTTCTCGCCGATATTGGTCAGACCCGCGGCAAGTGCCGCCTCGATTGCATCGACCCCGAAACCTTTGGTCACCGCAAGGATTGTTACGTCACCCGGCTGCCGCCCGCGTGAGGCGCAAGCCTGGGCTATTCTCGTCTGCACGGTTGCAAGCGCCGCTTTCACATCTGAAGGCTTTATCAGTGGCATGCGTGTGGCCCGTCGCGTAGTGTCGCGAATCGCTGCTCGCTCCAGGCTGCAAATCGGCGATCGACGATGGCGCTGCGCGCAGCTTTGGCGAGCTCGCTGAGAAAAAAGATGTTGTGCACGCTGACGAGGCGTGGGGCGAGCATTTCTCCGGCGCGGAACAGATGTGCAAGGTAGGCGCGAGTGAACGATGCGCACACCGGACAGGCGCATTCGTTGTCGAGCGGGCGGAAATCGTGCACGAATGAGGCATTGCGCAGATTCAGACGACCCGTGTTGGTCAGCGCCAAAGCGTGACGAGCACTGCGCGTTGGATAGACGCAGTCGAACATATCCACGCCCCGCGCTATCGCTGCAATGAGATCCTCAGGCGTGCCGACCCCCATGAGATAGCGCGGCTTGTGCGGCGGCAGCTCTTGCGTGGTTGCCGAAACCATCTCCAGGCCCAGCGGGCGGTCTTCTCCCACCCACAGCCCGCCGATGGCATACCCCGGGAAGTCGAGTGCGGCGAGTTCCTGCGCTTGCCTGCGCCGCAGATTCTCAAACGTCGATCCTTGCACGATGGCGAAGGTGAGTTGGTCCGAGCGCCGGATTGCGCCTCGCGCGCGCTGCGCCCAAGAAAGCGTGCGCGCAGCTGACTCCCGGGCGCGCGCTTCATCCACGCCCGCTGGAACGAGGTCATCGAGCACCATGGCGATGTCGCTGCCGAGCGCCTCCTGCAGCGCAACAACCGACTCCGGTGTGAACGTATGGCGCGAGCCGTCCAAATGCGACGCAAAATGATAACCTTGGTCATCAACGCGCGACAACTTCGCGAGCGAAAAGATTTGAAAGCCGCCGCTGTCGGTGAGTATGGCACCCGGCCACGACATAAACTCATGCAGGCCCCCGGCCCGCGTGATGAGCTCCGCGCCCGGCCGCAAGTACAAATGATAGGCGTTTGCGAGGATGATGCCGACGCCGCACGCAGCCAGCTCCTCGGGCGTGACGCCCTTGACCGAGGCCTGCGTACCAACCGGCATGAAAACGGGTGTCGTAATTTCGGCGTGCGCGGTGCGCAAGGTGCCGGCGCGCGCACCTTCATCGGTCGCCTGCAGCGTGAAGCAATTCATGGCGAGCCGCTTGCGCGCAACCGGCTAACAAGCTCGGCGAAATCTTCCGGCCACGGAGCAGAAAAACGAAGTTTCTCGCCGGTGAAGGGGTGTGTGAAGGCGAGCTCGGCGGCGTGAAGTGCCTGGCGCTTCATTGTTTGACCGGGGTAGTCTGGTCCGTACGTTCCATCGCCGACGATTGGATGTCCGATCGCCGCAGCATGCACCCGAATCTGATGCGTGCGCCCCGTCTCCAACTCGAAGCGCAACAGCGCAGCGCTCGTGGGAGCCGTCTTGTCCAACGCCGCTATTCGCGAAAACGACTCGGTAATTCGGTAGTGCGTCACGGCGCGCCGGCCATCTTCACGCACGGCAAATTTTGTCCGCGCGTGCGCGTCTCGCCCGATCGGCGCTTCAATAGCGCCACGCGGATTCGCGGGAATGCCCCACACGACGGCGTCGTACGAGCGCTTGATGCGCCGCTGTGCCATTGCCTGCGTTAACGCGGTCATGGCACGGTCAGTCTTGGCGACAACGAGCAGACCTGATGTGTCCTTGTCGAGGCGGTGGACGATCCCGGGCCGGCGCACGCCGTTGATCGACGGCAGCGGGCCTAATCTGCCCAGCAGTGCATTGACGAGGGTCCCGTCGAGATTCCCGCGCGCCGGATGCGTTGCCATCCCGGCCGGCTTGTCGACGATGCAAAAATCCGCCCCATCGTGCACAATTCGGATCGGTATGTCTTGCGGCAGCGCGGAGGAGTCGCGAATCGGCGGCACGTCAACATGAACTCGCTGGCGCGCCTCGACGATGCTTGCCGGTTTAGCGGATTTTCCGTTCACAAGGACGCGCCCATCACGGATGAGTTCCGCGCACGCGGTGCGCGAGCGGTCGAGACGTTGAGCAAGGATAATATCCAAGCGGCGGCCGGCATCGTCGCTCGTCGTGACAAAATCGACGCTGTCGTTCATTCTTCCGCTGGCGTGGTGAACGGGTACGTCGGCGGTTCCTCATGCGTCTGAGGAAATATCTCGGTTGAAGGCGACGCCTCAAGGGGTGCTTCCGCCTCCGGTGGACCTGCCGCCTCTGGCGCCGGCGTCATCTCTGGTGCCCGTACCACATCGTGGTGTTTTTCTCGCACCAGCATCTGCAGAAGCAAGAGACCGACACCGATGGTGATCGCCGAATCCGCGACGTTAAACACCGGCCAGAACCGGAAGTCGATGAAGTCATGCACATAACCGAAGCGAAGACGGTCGATAATGTTGCCCACCGCGCCACCGAAGATCAGAGCGAACGCGATGTGCACCGGCGCCGCGGCCCCTTCTCGACGATACCACAAGTAAAACCCGATGAGCACAGCTGACGCTGCCGCAGTCAGTAACAGTGGATGCGTACCGAAAAGCCCAAATGCGCCATGCTGGTTTTGCACGTAGGTGATGTAAAGAACGTGCGGGATGACGATACGGCTTTCGCCCGGAAGAAAATGGTTGGCTATGACCGTCTTCGTATAGTGGTCGACCGCGATGATCGCAAGCGCGAGCGCTGCCAGCAGAACTGAGCGCATGATTCTTTAGTGAGCCTTTCCGGGTTGTCGCAAAATCTGTAAGAAACTTTCCAGGAATTGACCGACGCCGGGCAGATGCGATGCGATA
>DASZGN010000268.1:0-3736 GCA_035938775.1 Trinickia sp. | reverse complement strand
AAGGCGTTCACCGTGTCCGTCCCCGAGCTCAGCGTCGAGAACGAGGACACGGCGGGCAGCATCACCGCCACCTACGCGAACCCGGGCCACGGCCGAGGCTCGCTCGATCTGGTGGCGAAGATCGCACACGCGAAGGTGCCGAGCATTCCGCGCTACTTGCCGACGAGCATACGCGAGCACCTGCGCCACTATCTGGGCCACGGGCTGCAAAGCGGTCTCGCGCGCGATGCGACGATCGAGGTGCATGGCCGCCTCGACAAGTTCCCCTACTCGCGCGATCCGAAGGCGGGCGTCTTTCGCATCGTCGCGCCGTTCTCGGGCGGCAAGTTCGATCCGTCGCCGTATCCGCCCAAGACGCTGAAAAACGGCACGCCCAACGTATGGCCGGCGCTCGACGGCATCCGCGGCGTGTTTGCCCTGAACGAGAACGTGCTGCGCTTCGATGTCGATCGCGCGCATTACAAGCGCGTCGCGCTCACGCACGTCGAGGGCCACATCGATGATCTCGGCAATCGCGCGTCGAACTTCGTCATCGACGGCAAGGCGCAAGGTCCGCTCGCGGACCTGCTCGACTACCTCAATCACAGCGCCGTTGCGGGCATGACAGGGCACTTCGGCGAGCAACTGCGCGCAAGCGGGCCGGCGACGCTCGCCTTGACGCTCACGGTGCCGCGCAAGCAACAGCCCCCGCATACGAGCGTGGCGGGCACGGTCCGCCTCGAGGGCAATATGCTTGCCGCGCCAAACGTGCCGCCTGTCGAGCAGCTCACCGGGCGCGTTCACTTCACCGAGCACACGCTGTCACTCGAGCGCGTCGCGGGACGTTGGCTCGGCGGCGATGTCCATGCCAACGGCGGGCTCGCGGCGAGCGGCGCGTATGCGTTCGATGTCGGAGGCCATGTCGCCGCCGACAGCGCCCGCGAGCTCGAGCTTCGAGGCCCGGCGAGCAAACTGCTTCAGCATGTCTACGGCGATGCGCCGTACGCGGTCAGCGTGCGCGGCGCGAGGGGCGGATCGCCGCGGTTCGCCGTTACGTCGGATTTGAGCAGTCTCGCCCTCGACCTTCCCGCGCCGCTTGGCAAGCCCCTCGGGGCGCCCATGGCGTTTTCGTTCTCGCTCGAGCCGCTCGCGAACACACAAGCGCCACACGAGGCGAATGCCGGCGACGAGCATCTGGAACGCGCCGACCTGCGGCTCGGCCCGATCGAGGCCGCTTACGAGTTGCGCCGCGAAGCCAATGCGCCGCACGGCATGCCTGAGGTCGTGCGCGGAGCCATCAGCGTGAATCGGCCGGTGCAGTTGCCGAGCGAAGGCGTAAGCGCGACTGCCCAGGTGGCGAGCTTCGACGCCGAAGCATGGCGCGCGCTCGCGAGGGAGCTGCGCACGGCGCCGGCCGACCGGCCAACGACGTCCGCCGGCGACAGCACGGCCTCCCGGTTCCTGCCGGATCGCTACGCCCTGCGCTTTGACACGCTCAAGCTGCTCAACCGGCAGTGGGACAACGTGGTCGTCGATGCTTCGCGCACGGGCCGCGACTGGCAGGCGGACATCGCGTCGAACGAAGTCGCCGGCAACCTTTCGTGGCAGCCGGGCGCGGCTAACGCGCCGGCCGGCGTGTTACGCGCGCGCTTCGCGAAGGCCGCGATTCCGGCAACCGTCGGGCACGATCTCGTCGGCCAGTTGAGTGCGGCGCCGCGCCAGACCATCCCGGCGATCGACCTCGTCGTCGACCAGCTCACCGTGCACGGGCACGAGCTCGGGCGGCTCGCCGTCGACGCGCGCAACTTCGACGAAGATGGCATGCCCGTGTGGCAGCTCGACAAGCTCGAGCTCACGAACCCGGCCGCACACCTCGTCGCGAGCGCGAATTGGCGCACGCCGGGCACCACAAACGAGGACGGCGACCCAAGCGACGAAAGCGGCATGAGCGATTCGCCGCGGCGCACGGCGATCGACTTCAAGCTCGACGTTTCCGATGTGGGCGCGCTGCTCGACCGCCTCGGCCTCCCGCGCACCGTGAAGGCGGGATCGGGTTCGCTCCAAGGCAATTTCGGCTGGCGCGGAGGCCCGACGGCCATCGACTATCCGACGCTCAACGGCCATCTGGCGCTCGACGTGCAACACGGGCAGATTCTCAAGGTCGATCCGGGCGTGGCGAAGCTGCTCGGCGTGCTGAGCCTGCAAAGCCTGACGCGTGTGCTCACGCTCAACTTCAAGGATGTGATGGGCGAAGGATTGCCTTTCGAGCGCGCGACGGGCACGGGCGACATCACGAACGGCATCGGGCGCACCAACGATGTCCGTGTGATTACGGCGCCCGCGCGCGCGGACATCTCGGGCACCGTCGATCTGGCACAAGAGACGCAGGACATGCGCATCAAGCTGACGCCGACGATCAACGCCGGCTCGGCCGTCATCGCCGCGACGGTCGTCAACCCGCTCCTCGGCCTCGGCGCGCTGGTCGCCAACGTCGCGCTGTCGCAGTCGATCTCGCACGCGTTCGCGCACGAGTACACCGTGACGGGATCGTGGGCGCACCCGCACATCGAGCGGGTGGCCGTCGATCGGGGTAAGATGGCTGCTCCAGCCGACGCGACCGGCCGCTGAGCCCGCCGCCTCGCCCGGCAGCATCGATACCGGAATTCATGAGCGATCGACATGCCCACCCGACGCCCTTTCGCGTCGCCGCACTGCAAATGGTCAGCACGCCGGACCGGGAGCGCAATCTCGATCAGGCCGCACAGCTCATTGCCGAGGCCGCCGGCGACGGCGCGCAGCTCGTGCTGCTGCCGGAGTACTTCTGCTTCATGGGCCACAAGGAAACGGACAAGCTCGCCATCCGTGAATCGTATGGCGACGGCCCCATCCAGCGCTTTCTCGCCGACGCCGCGCGCCGGCACCGCGTGTGGGTGATCGGCGGCACGCTGCCGCTTGCCGTGACCGAACCCGCGCCGGACGCCTCGCGCGTCTTGAACACCACGCTCGTGTTCGATCCCGAAGGCAACGAAAAGGCGCGCTACGACAAGATTCACCTCTTCAACTTCGAAAAAGGCAGCGAATCGTTCGACGAAGCGCGCACGATCCGACCCGGCGACGAGGTGCGCACGTTCGATGCGCCGCTGGGGCGCGTCGGCTTGTCCGTCTGCTACGATCTGCGCTTTCCGGAGCTCTACCGGCGCATGGGCGATGTCGCGCTGATCGTCGTGCCGTCGGCGTTCACGTACACGACGGGACGCGCGCACTGGGAGACTCTTTTGCGCGCCCGCGCCGTCGAGAACCAGTGCTACGTGCTCGCCGCCGCGCAAGGCGGCACGCATGAAAACGGCCGCCGCACCTGGGGACACAGCATGCTGATCGATCCGTGGGGCGAAATCGTCGCCGTGCGCGACGAGGGGCCCGGCGTCGTGGCGGGCGATATCGTCCGCACGCGCATCGAGGAGGTCAGGCGCAGCTTGCCCGCGTGGCGGCACCGCGTGCTGGCATAGCGCACTCACCTGCTCTTCGAAATGCCCACGCACCGCAATAATCCAAATTCTGAGAACCTGAACCGCTCGCGCCTAACCACTTTTCCGCACATCACAGGACCGCATGAACCTCATCGAATCCGGTATCCGCAGTCTCGCGACCGCTAAAGACGTCCTGCTCACGCCCTACGGCCTCGACGAATCGACGCTCACGCGCACGCTTGCCGATATCTTCACGCACCGCGTGGACTACGCCGACCTCTACTTCCAGG
>DASZGN010000267.1:0-3606 GCA_035938775.1 Trinickia sp. | reverse complement strand
CAGCGCACCCACCCGGCGGAGCTGGCAAGCTGGGCGTCAGACAGACGGAAGACGGTTTCGCAGTGGGGACAGCGAGTGGCAAGAACCATGGTGAGCCGGGGTCGGCCCAAGCGGCCGGTGCGTCAATCGATACGCGCTATTCTAATTGCTTTCACGCAGTGGTCCGTTTGTTGCCTGAGAGGCAGACCCAGCCCTCGTGCTCGCGCCAGACGCCGATTTCGATCCACGGCGCATAGGCCGCCGCGACCTCGTCGGCTTGCCGCGCGAGCACGCCCGATAGAGCGATACGCCCGCCCGGCTTTACTTTCGATGCGAGCATCGACGCCATCAGCTTGAGTGGATTCGACAGGATGTTCGCTACGACGATGTCGAATTCGCCCGCCGGGCATGCATCGGGCAGCCCATACGTCACGTCGGCGCTATTGCGCGCGCTATTTTGCCGGGCCGATTCGACCGCTTGCGGATCGATGTCGATGCCCACTACGGGATCGGCCCCGCATTTTTTCGCGAGGATCGCGAGAATGCCCGAACCGCAGCCGTAATCGAGCACCGAGTCGCCGGCGCGCACCGATTGCTCGAGCCACTCCATGCACAGGCGCGTCGTGGGGTGGCTGCCCGTGCCGAATGCAAGGCCCGGGTCGAGCTCGAGGACGAGCGCGCTCGGATCGGGCGCGTCGTGCCATGACGGCACCACCCAGGTGCGCTCGCCGATCGGAATCGGCTCGAACTGCGACTGCGTGAGCCGCACCCAATCTTGCTCCTCCACCTCGCGCACCGCGAAGGGCGGCGTGGCCGCCAAGCCCAGCGCGTTGGCGGCCGCCGCGGCTAGCACGGCGGGATCGTGCTCGGGTGCGATGAGCGCGATCACGCGCGAGTGCTGCCACGCGGTGCGCTCAGGCGTGAGCCCCGGCTCGCCGAAAAGCGGCTGTTCGTCGGGCGTGTCGGCGTCGGCGTCTTCGACCGACACCGACAACGCGCCCAGCTCGATGAGCGCATCCGACAACGCTTCGGCGCGCGCCCGGTCGAGCTCGACGATCAGTTCCCGGTAGCTCATCGCGTCACACTTCTTCCGCTGCGGCTTGCTGCTTCTGGGCGAGCCGGTTTTCGAGGTAGTGGATGCTCGTGCCGCCTTCGACGAAGCCGCCGTCGATCATCAGTTCGCGATGCAGTGGGATGTTGGTCTGGATGCCTTCGACCACCATCTCCGAAAGCGCGATGCGCATGCGCTTGATCGCCTGCTCGCGCGTCACGCCATAGGCGATGAGCTTGCCGATCATCGAATCGTAGTTGGGCGGCACGAAGTAGCCGTTGTACGCGTGCGAATCGACGCGGATGCCGGGGCCCCCCGGCATATGCCAAGACGTGATGCGCCCCGGCGACGGCGTAAACTTGAACGCGTCCTCCGCGTTGATCCGGCATTCGATCGCATGGCCGCGGAATTCGATGTCGCGCTGGCGGTAGGCGAGCTTTTCACCGGCGGCGATGCGGATCTGCTCCTGCACGATATCGATGCCCGTGATGAGCTCCGTCACCGGATGTTCCACCTGCACCCGCGTGTTCATTTCGATGAAGTAGAACTCGCCGTTCTCAAAGAGAAACTCGAACGTGCCCGCGCCGAGATAGCCCATCTTCTTGCAGGCATCCGCGCAGCGGTCGCCGATGCGATCGATCAGGCGGCGCGCGATGTTCGGCGCCGGCGCCTCTTCGATCACCTTCTGGTGGCGGCGCTGCATCGAGCAGTCGCGCTCGCCGAGCCACAGGGCGTTCTTGAACGAGTCCGCGAGCACCTGGATTTCAATGTGGCGCGGGTTCTCGAGGAACTTCTCCATGTAGACCTGCGGGTTGCCGAATGCACGGTCGGCTTCCTCGCGCGTCATGTTGACCGCATTGACGAGCGCCGCTTCCGTATGCACGACGCGCATGCCGCGCCCGCCGCCGCCGCCGGCCGCCTTGATGATGACGGGGTAGCCGATCGTGCGGGCGATCTTGACGATCTCCTTCGGGTCGTCGTCGGGCAGCGCGCCTTCCGAGCCCGGCACGCACGGCACGCCGGTCTTGATCATCGTCTGCTTGGCGGTGACCTTGTCGCCCATCATGCGGATCGTTTCCGGGCGAGGGCCGATGAAGGTGAAGCCCGACTGCTCGACGCGCTCGGCGAAATCGGCGTTCTCGGACAGGAAGCCGTAGCCGGGATGGATCGCCTCGGCATCGGTGACTTCTGCCGCGCTGATGAGCGCCGGCATGTTCAGGTAGCTCTGGGGCGACGGAGCCGGCCCGATGCAGACCGCCTCGTCTGCAAGCTTGACGTACTTGGCTTCCTTGTCGGCTTCCGAGTAGGCGACGACCGTCTTGACGCCGAGCTCGCGGCACGCGCGCTGAATGCGCAGTGCGATCTCGCCGCGATTGGCAATGAGAATTTTTTCGAACATAGCGATTATTCGACTCTTCAATGTGCGCCGTGCGCAAGCCGTGCAATGCACAGGCGGCGGCCGCGGGAAAGGCGGCGCACGTCGTGTGGGCGAAGCGGCGTGCGCGCGATGGCGCGAATGCGCGAGATTCGCTCGTGTTTAGCCGATCACGAAGAGCGGTTGACCGTATTCGACGGCCTGGCCGTTCTCGGCGAGGATTTCCTTGATGACGCCTGCCTTGTCGCTCTCGATTTCGTTCATCAGCTTCATCGCTTCAATGATGCAAAGCGTCTGGCCTTCAGTGACCGGATCCCCCACCTTGACGAACGCCACGGCGCCCGGCGACGGCGCACTGTAGAAGGTGCCGACCATGGGCGACTTGACCACATGGCCCTGCGGGACGCTTTGCGTGGCGCTCGCGCCCGCGGCCGACGCTTCGCTCGGCGCGGCGATCGCCGCGGGGGCCGAGGCGGCTACCGGCATCTGCGGTGCGTAGTTAGCGGGCGACTGCACGTAAACCGGCGGCGCATTCTTCACGATGCGGACTTTGCCCTCGCCTTCGGTGACCTCCAGTTCCGAAATGCCGGATTCGGAGACGAGATCGATCAAGGTCTTCAGCTTACGTAGATCCATAGGGAATCCCCTTTAAATGCATGAGGTGCCGACGGCAGGCAGGCCGGCAGCGAATTGGTGTTGTTTATCAGCCGCGCGCGGGTTGGGGCGCGAGCCGCTCGAGCGCGTACTCGAGCGCGTACAGATAACCCTTCCAGCCAAGGCCGCAGACGACACCCTCGGCCAGTTCGGAAAAGTAGGAGTGATGCCTGAACGACTCGCGGCGGTGCACATTCGACAGATGGATCTCGACGAACGGAATGCCGACGCCCGCCAAGGCGTCCCGAATGGCGACGCTCGTGTGCGTGTAAGCGGCGGGATTGATCACGATGAAATCGACTTTCTCCGCGGCGGCAGCCTGCACCCGATCGACGAGCGCGCCTTCATGATTGCTTTGGAACGTCATCAGATCGACACCCGCTTGCTTCGCGCGTTCTTGTAGCGCCTGATCGATTTGCGGCAGCGTCACGCGCCCATAAACCTCCGGTTCCCGCATGCCAAGCAGGTTGAGGTTGGGGCCGTGCAGTACCAGCAGTCGTGTCATGGTCGCTTCTGTTTACGCGGAATTGCGCGCACTTTAGCGCCG
>DASZGN010000266.1:0-6316 GCA_035938775.1 Trinickia sp. | reverse complement strand
GATATCGAGCGTGCTGGACACCACCACGTATTCGCGATTCGCGGCATCTTGCGGATAGTGCGTAAGCACGAAGGTCTGGCCGGTCGTCAGTCCGCGCAGGTTGCCCTTGCCTTTCGCGCGGGAGCCGACACAGCGGAACGCCTGCATGCGCACTTTCGCCAGATACTCCGCTTCGCTCCGCGGCTGGTTGTGCTCTCCCGAGAGGCCCATAGCACCCGCCTGCGGCTGCGCATAGTCACCCCATGTGTAGAACTCCTGACGCGCCTGGGCAGTGTCACGCGGGTCTTCATATTTAGTCGTGAGGTCCGCGCGCGGCCACGTATAGTCGTAGTCGATGCTTGCGACGCTGCCAGTCGTCAGATGGCTCTCTACCGACAGCGCGTGGATGTGCTCCTCGTCAATGCGCTGCCCGGTCGGCGCTTCATAGCGGATCGTGCTGTAGGCATCGCCGTGCGGCTGGTGCGCAGCCGTCGCATCGGCCAGTACAAGCCGGTGGTGGCCGCCGCTGTATTCGAACCAGTAGAAGATGCCCCATTCTTCCCACAGCCTTTGGAGAAAGGCCCAGTCGCTTTCCCAGTGTTGCCGCTGAAGGTCGCGTTTCGGATACGGTGTGCGCGGCGCCGGGCCGAACAGTCGTTTCTCGACCGAGAACATGTAGGCCGACAGCACCGCATCAGTAACTTGGACTACGTTCATGTCCTGGAACAGTCGGCACCGTTGGTTTTTCGTTGCAACCCATGGCCACGGACGCAGCGTGAGTTCGTAGACGATCGAGCGGCCTTCCTCACGTACAAGCCGCGCCGACGCGACAATGCCGGTAATTTCGCGGATGCCTGCACCGACATTTCCCAGACCGGTGTTGCCCGGCATGCCGGGAATGAAAGTGCCTTTGCCTTCCAGTTCAATGGACACCGTGACTTCGGTGCCAACGAGTTTGTTGAGATTAATGTTGGCCGTCACGCTGGGCGAGAAGGCCAGCGCGTCCGACGTTTTGAGCACGAGCGTGTATTCGAACAGCTCGCCGAGCGTCTCGGTGCCCGTGAGCCGCACCGGGGTGAGGACAGGCAGGCCATCAATGCCGTGTGTGGGTAACGCTGCACCGGAGATGGCCAGCGTGCGGGACTGGAGTGGTTTGAACATGGGCGTTGGAATTTATTTCGTCAATGGGCAGCGGGCATGAGGACCGCACCGCATGCGGTGCGATCCCCGAGATAGCCGACGCGGATGCCCCGATGCGTGCGCTTGCCCGTAGCGATAATGGGAAATGTGCCGCCGCACTTCGGGCACTCGACCCGATGGCCGTCGAGCGCTACGCGGATACCCATGTGAGTGAGGTCTGTTGCGGCCTCGATGATCTTGCCGCCGTGATCGGTTGTGTCGCCGAGCCGCGCCATGTCGCGGCCGTGTTCGTCTTTCATCTCGTGCTCCTGTTTTCACTTGCCACGCTTCAACGCTCCGGAGCCTGCATGGCCGAGGCGATGGATGCATGAAATGGCGGGAAAATCCGACAGTCGTCCAATCGACGACTCGAGCCGCGTCAGGGACGTGACGGTCGAGGGAAGGTGATGTAGCAGGGTTGCATCTGCCGGTTGGCGGCGAGTTGTTGAGTACGGGGCATCACGAGCATTTCCTTTTTATCGTGCCGTGATGGAGGTTACCGGCGCTATGAAGCAAAGCCCGTGAGAAAAGTCGGATTTTGACCTTTGCTTGAAACCCGTTCACGCCGGTGCCGATGGATAGCTTCCTTGGTCCCCCAGACGCGGACTTCTACCGATTCGCAGGCCCGACGCGCGTTCCGGCTCAATAACATGCTGCACCAGGCAATAAGGTCGATTCTGCATCCTGCCGTCGAGCATGGCTTAAATAAGTGTATCCACCGCGATCCCCCTACATATCGTAGGTGACAAATATTGGGATATCGTCATAATGGTGACCGGTCTGCATCATTAATCGGATCACAAGCAGGTCATAAATTTAAAAGCGTGAATCTCTGAGGTCATGTCGCGGTAGATAGACGGTTAGCTGCTTCGCTCCTTTCAGCGGAAGCCATCGGTCACTCGCGCGCGTAGGTATTGGCGCGCACGCGCGTTCGGCTACGGCTTTGCGGCGAAGTGGTCAACCTCCGTTGCTATCAATTTTAGCGACGGTTCGTCGATCGAATTAATTTTCTAATGAGCGGTTACTCAGCTCTTACAGTGAGCAAATTATCTGCATTTTTATTGCGGGGGGATGGGATATTCCCGTTTGTTCGGGATTTCGTAATTTTTTCATTTGATATAAATCGAATTCGGTAATAAGGCGACGCTGTGAAATCACGTTCACCATTGATCGATGGCTTGCTTGCCATGCTTGAGCGCGAATCCGCCGGCGGCGCGAGATCGATTTGTTTCGTCGATGAAAGCGGTCAAGAAAAGGTGATGCGATACGGCGAACTCGTGCAGCTCGCGCTCACGATGTCGGCCGCACTCGTCGCGCTCGGGGCGCGCGAGAACGAGCTGGTGCTGCTCGCGTTGCCCGCCGGCGCCGAGCATGCGAGCGCGATGCTCGGCTGCGTGCTCGCGGGCATGCTGCCGTGCACGGTGCCGGCGCCGGGCAAGCGGTTCAATCCACAAAGCGACGAGAGCGTCGACGCGGTCTGCCGCCTCTATGCGCCCAAATGGGTCGTGACGTCCGACGCCGCTCGCGAGCCGATGGCGGCGCGGCTCGCGGGCGTGCGCGTTGTCGGCGTCGCCGAGCTGTGGCAGGCCGGCACATGCGGAGCGAAGCCGCGCATCAGCGACAAGGGCCTCTTCGACGCGCACCATGTGCAACTGACCTCGGGTTCTCTGTCGCTTCCAAAAGCCGCTGTGCTGAGCCACCAGAACGTGCATGACAACGCGCGCGGCATCGCCGGCGCGGTCGGCTACGATCCCGCACGCGGCGATGCGACCCTCTCATGGCTGCCGCTGCATCACGACATGGGGCTCTTGACGTTTCTCTCGAGCATCCACAGCAGCGGGTCGCTTACGCTCATGCAGCCGATGAGCTTCATCCGCCATCCGCTCGGCTGGTTAAAGCGCATCGCCGCCATGCGGGCGACGACCACCGCCGGGCCCACCTTCGCGCTGCGCTACTGCGTACGGCGCTTCAACGCCGCCGCGATGCAAGGTGTCGATCTCAGTTGCTGCCGCAATATTTTTATCGGGGCCGAGCGCGTCGACGAGCGCACCGTGCGCGAATTCGCCGATACCTTCGCGCCGTACGGTCTGCGCGGCAGCGCGTTGCAGCCGTGCTACGGCATGGCGGAGGCGACACTCGCCGTGACGATGCACGATGCGACGCGCCACGCCCGCCCCGAGGCGCTTGACTATGTCATCGCCGATCGCCTCGACGCCTTGGCATCCCGCTCTGGTGACGATAGCCACGATGGCGACGATGACAATCGTGTTCAACCGAACCCATCGCGGCAGCAGCACGTCGTGCTGTCAGTAGGCAAGCCTATTCCCGGCTTGGCCTACGAGGTTCGCGATCGCGCGGGCCGGCTAACGGCCGAGCGCGTGCCCGGCGAGATATTCATTCGCGGCACGTCGGTGATGATGGGTTATCTCGCAAGCGAGCGCGTGCCGGTGCCGGCGCCGTTCGATGAAGGGGGCTGGCTCGCGACAGGCGATATCGGCTACGTCTCGCGCGGCGAGCTTTTCATCCTCGGGCGCAGGAAGGAAATCATCATCATCCGCGGCACGAATTACTTCCCTCACGAAATCGAAGAAGTCGTCGCCGATCATCCCGCCGTTTTCAAGGGCGCTTGCGCGGCGCTCGGCGTGTACGACGAGGACGCGGGCACCGAGAACCTCGTGCTGCTAGTCGAGGCGAGCGCGGCGAATGCGCATGGCGACACACGCGCCGCCATTCAGGCGCGTTTGCAGACGCGCCTCGGGTATTGCGCACACGAAGTCGTATTCGTCGAACCGGGCGCATTGCCGCGCACGACGAGCGGCAAGTTGAAGCGTCGCAAGGCGCGCGAATTGCATTGCGAAGGGCGCTTTGCCGCCGCCGCCACCGTCGAGCACACCGCGTGACGCGCCCGAGCGTTCCCGATCACGACGACGAACACGAAGACAAGACGAAGACAAAGAGAAATCGCCATGACGCTCGACACCGCATTCGATGCCACGTCCGCCGTTGCCGCCGGGGACTTGTGCGTGCTCGCCGCGCAGCCGGTGCTCGCGCATCTCCAGACGTTCGGGGCGGTGCCGCCATCGTTCGCTTCGCTCGTCGGGGATGCCGCGGTGCGTTTGCTCGATACCGACATGATCATCGCGCAGCGGCCCGAGCGGCCCGAGCGGCCCGAAGGTATCGCGTCCTCGGGTGAGCCCCGCACGGCCCATTGCGAGCTGCGTTTCGACGAAGCGGCGCAGCTCGAGTCCATCCTCGCGCACATCGAGCAGCACGGTTTCGCGGACCACTTCAAGCCGTTCATGCGCTGCTTCATGCGGATGATGTTCGCGCTTTTTTTCACGCCGCAGCAAAGCGAGAAGGCGCGCGCGTGCCTCGCCGAAGGCTGGCACTGTGCGTTCCTCATGAGCGACGCGGGCGGCCCGTCGCTCGCGAGCTGGCGCTCGATCGCGCGCAGCGCTGCGGGAAAGATCACGCTGACCGTCGACAAGGTCTGGGGTATCCACGCGCATCGCGAGGGTATGGCCGTGGTGGCGGCGCGCCTGCCGGGGCTCATGGTGCCGGCGGCCTATCTCGTCTGGCCCGATGCGTACCGCACGCTGCGCCGCTGCGCCTGCGGCGAGCCGTTTCTCGACGGACGCCTGCAACTGGGCAACGTGAGTGGCGAGCTCGAGGTCGCGCCCGACGATCGCTTGAAGATCGGCGGCCCGATCGTCTTCAACAAGTACCTGACGACGGTACGGCCGTTTTTTGTGCGAGCGCTGATGGCGCACCTCGGTTGGCTCGCGCGTGTAGAGCGCGTAGCGCTCGATGCCAATGCGCTCGCCGCGCTTCGTTTTCTCGCCGACGCCGCGAAGGCGCAAACCGACGCGAGCGTGTATTCGCTCGATCACGTCGGGCGTGCGCTTGCATTGAAGTTCGCGTCCAACGAGTTGCTCGCGAGCCTGGTGCGCGCGGGCGCCGTGCGCAGCTTCAGCGATCAGCGTGATCTGCTCGCGTTCTCGAAGATGGAAGGCAGCTCCTATCGCTGCTACCACGAGTTGCGCCAGGCATTTCAAAGGCATGGCGCTCGCTTCGAGCGAAGCGAGCGATGAACATTCGATCGTTTTCCCATTCAACCCCACCCGTGAAGGAAGCTTAGATGAGCACTGCCATGCCTGAAAACGCGCTGGAAATTTTGGCACGCGAAGTCGCGAAGATTCTCAATATCGAATCGGTCGAAACGAACGTCGGCATCGGTGAGCTCGGCATCGACTCGCTGAACGTCGTCGAGCTGATCGTGTTTTGCGAGCAGCTATACGGCTCGGTCGATCCCGAAGCGCTCGCCATTACGCAATACACGACGCTCGAGCAGCTCGACGGTCAACTGCGCGCGAGCCAGGCGGCATGAGCTTGATCGCTGCCGGCATGCCCATGCGCGCGGAGCACGATGTCTGCTTGAACCGGACGATGAACCTGCCTTCGTCCGGGCAAGCGGCGCCGGCCGTCGAACCGTGCGAGGTTTCGCGCGCGCGCTTCGATCTGCGCGCGCTTGCGTACCGACGTATCGCAGCGCCCAGGCATGGCGGCATCGATGACCTGTCCGAGGCGGCTGCGCAACTCGGCGAGCAAGCGGCGCATGAAGCGCGGCGCACGGGGGAGTCGGCAGCGGCGATCGACGACTACGTCGTCACCTCGACCATCATGTCCGCGCTCGTGATGGACGGCTCGGCTGTCGGCCGCCGGTTTCTCGATGCGATCGCGGCGTGCGCGCCACGGCACGTCGACTGGATCGCGCACGGCTACGAGTGCGCGGGCTGGGGGTACGTGCTGCGCTACGTGCTCGCGAAGGCCGCACTCACGGGCGCACGCCGCTTGTTGCTGCAGATCGTCGACGTCGACATTCACCGTTTTACGTACTGGCTCGATACTCCCCACTGGGGCCACTCGGGCTTCGGCATTTGCACGCTTGTCGTCGACGTGCACCCGGGCGACGACTGGCCGCTGCGGCTCGGCGCGCCCGCACCGGCGAACGCGATGGTGCACATGGGGCAGGCGCTGCGCGCATTCAGCCGGGCGCGGCCGGGTGTGCCGGTCGCGGTGCCCTTCTTCAAGGAGGCGTCGCGCCGGGCGCTGCTGATGTACCTCGACGGCGCCACCGTGCTTCCTGACGGCTTCGCGC
>DASZGN010000265.1:0-5721 GCA_035938775.1 Trinickia sp. | reverse complement strand
GATGCCGATGCCCACGTAGATCGCGAGCGTCACCGCGTAGCACAGCATGACGGCGAACACGTCGTAGCGGCCGAACGTCAGCGCCGACGTGCGGATGCCGATCTTGATGTCGTCGTCGCGATCGACCATCGCGTATTCGGTGTCGTACGCGACCGACCAGAACACGTTGGCCAGCAGCATCACCCACGCGATCGTCGGCACCTGATTCTGGATCGCCGCGAACGCCATCGGAATACCGAAGCCAAACGCGATGCCGAGATAGGCCTGTGGAATCGCGAAGAACCGCTTCGTGAACGGATACGAACCGGCAACAAAGAGCGCGGCGACTGACAGTTCCTTCGTCAGTGTATTCAGCGGCAGGATCAGCAAAAATGCGATCAGGGATAGCCCCGCGGCAAGCGCCACGGCTTCCCACGCCTTGATCTTGCCGGACGTGATCGGGCGGTTCTCCGTGCGCTTCACGTAGCGGTCGAAATCGCGGTCGGCGTAATCGTTGATCGCGCAGCCAGCCGAGCGCATCAGCACCGTGCCAATCACGAAGATGGCGAGGATCGCGACGGGCGGCTTGCCGTTCGACGTGATCCACAGCGCGTTTAGCGTGGGCCACAGGAGCAGCAGGCTGCCGATGGGCTTGTCCATGCGGATCAAGCGCAGATAAAGCGGAAGACGGGCGAACAGGGACGCGGCAGGTGACATGGGCGAAGCGGCCGAAACGAAAGACGATCGCCGTATTTTAAAACCGAAAGGAAAAAGACCTCCCGGGATCGAACCGGAAGGCCCTTGGTCACTGGCTTATCGCGGCGAGCGCCGCCGCCCGTCACCGATACCGACGCGCTTTTCGAATGAACGAGATTTTTGCCGCGCGGCTAGCGCTCAACCCAGCATCGCGCGCAACATCCAGGCGTTCTTTTCGTGCGTCTGCATGCGCTGCGTGAGCAAATCGGCGCTCGGCTGATCGTTCGCGGCGTCGGTGACCGGGAACACTTCGCGTGCCGTGCGCGCCACCGCCTCCTGCCCTTCGACGAGCTGTCGAATCATCTCCTCAGCATTCGGCACGCCATCAGCCTCGGGAATCGACGACAGCTTCGAAAACTCCTTGTAGCTGCCCGGCGCCGGCACGCCGAGCGCGCGAATGCGCTCCGCGATCGCATCGACGGCGAGCGCGAGCTCCGTGTACTGACCTTCGAACATCAGGTGCAGCGTATTGAACATCGGCCCCGTCACATTCCAATGAAAGTTGTGCGTCTTCAGATAGAGCGTGTAGGTATCGGCGAGCAAGCGCGACAACCCTTCCGCGATCTTCTGACGGTCCTTGTCGCTGATACCGATATCGATTTGCGGTGCGGGATTTTTCTTTGACATGGTGGCTCCTTGCAATAGTGTTGCGGAATGGTGGAACGGTGGAAACGGCGATAGGGTGGAACGTCCGGACCTTCTTCAATCACTGAACGTCGCTCGGGCAGGCTACGCGATGCGCTCAGCTCACAGGCGAGCGCCTGTGTAGCGTAGGCTAGCGTGCCGCTATCGGGCAAGCCCCCGGTAGCGGCGCAATCGGCCGCCCTGCACTCCTTATTTCGCGCGTGCAGCGCTCTCCCTTTCGATCGCCGCGCTCACGCCCTCGGCGTACGCCGGATCGGCGCGACGGAAGTGCTCGAGCTGGCGGGCGACGATTTCCTCGGGCACGCCATGGATGTGCCGGGCGATGTTTGCGAAGAGCCGCTCGCGCTGCGCCCCGTCGAACAGGCGGAAAAGCGCGCCGGGCTGGCTGTAGTAGTCATCGTCATCGCGATGGTCGTAGCGATCGACGGCACCCGCCGCGAGCGGCGGCTCAGCCGCGCTGGGATCCTGCGCGAAGGCGCCGAAGCGATTGGGCTCATAGTTCGTCGTGCCGCCCAAATTGCCGTCGGTGCGCATCGGGCCGTCGCGATGAAACGAGTGGAACGGACACCTCGGCGCGTTCACGGGAATCTGATGATGGTTCACGCCGAGTCGATAACGTTGCGCGTCGCCGTACGAAAAGAGCCGCCCTTGCAACAGGCGATCGGGCGAAAACCCGATGCCGGGCACGACGTTGGCCGGCGTGAATGCCGCCTGCTCGACATCCGAGAAGTAATTGCCCGCGTTGCGGTTGAGCTCGATCACGCCGACGTCGATCAGCGGATAGTCCTTGTGCGGCCACACCTTGGTGATGTCGAACGGATTGATGCCATAGGCTGCCGCGTCGGCTTCGGGCATCACCTGGATACGGAAGTGCCACTTGGGAAACTCGCCGCGATCGATGCTATCAACGAGGTCGCGCTGCGCGCTTTCGCGGTCGCGCGCGATGACCTGCCCTGCTTCTTCGTCAGTGTAGTTCTCGATGCCTTGCGCCGACTTGAAGTGGAACTTCACCCAGAAGCGCTCGTTGTTCGCATTGACGAACGAGAACGTGTGCGAGCCGAAGCCGTGCTGCTGGCGATAGTTCTTCGGAATGCCGCGATCGCTCATCAGAATCGTCACCTGATGCAGCGATTCGGGATGGCGTGACCAGAAGTCCCACGCGGCGACGTTGCTGCGCATGTTCGAGTAGGGGTCGCGTTTTTGCGAGTGGATGAAGTCGGGAAACTTGAGCGGATCGCGGATGAAGAACACCGGCGTGTTGTTGCCGACCACATCCCAGTTGCCCTCTTCCGTATAGAACTTGATCGAAAACCCGCGCACGTCGCGCTCGGCGTCGGCCGCGCCGCGCTCGCCCGCCACGGTCGAGAAGCGGATGAAGAGCGGCGTCTCCTTGCCGACTCCGGCAAAGAGGTTGGCCTTGGTGTAGCGCGTGATGTCGTGCGTGACCGTGAAGCGGCCGAACGCGCCCGAGCCTTTCGCATGGACGCGCCGTTCGGGAATCACTTCGCGATCGAAATGCGCGAGCTTCTCGAGCAGCCACACGTCTTGCAACGCGATCGGACCACGCGGGCCGGCGGTGAGTGAATTCTGGTTATCGGCGACCGGCGCGCCCGCGGCGGTCGTGAGAGTGCGATCGGACATGGTGAGCTCCTATGAAATTTTGGCTTGCGACGGTGTGCGGTTGGCTGCGAGTGGGAAGGCCGGCGCGTCGGCGCGTGGCGCACACGCCAAGGCAGCGCTCAAGCGGCAAGCGCGCGACCGGCAAACAGGGAGAGAGCGGGGCCGCGCAGGCGCCGCCACGCAAGAGAAAGCCGCACGCCGACACGCAAATGCGCGGGCGCGGGAACACTACGAGTGAGCAGATGCGTCATGACTTCCTCCATCAAGCGGATCGGCGCGATCCATGGAAGGAAGTATAGAAGACAAACTATTGGATAGTAATTATTGATTGATTAAATCTATTCGATAGCCACCGACGAGCGGGCCTCTTTGCGGGCCCGGCGCGTCAGTTCACGGCGGCGGGCATGTCGAGCTTGCTGACGCCGGGCAGCTCGCACGCGGCGATCGCCTCGCCGATGGCGTCGATGGCGGGCATGCGCGTGAAGCTCTTGCGCCAGGCGAGCACGACGCGGCGATCGGGCACCGGGTCGTCGAACGGCACGTAGCTGAGCAGCCCGGCGTCAACGCCGCCCGCATGGGCGCGGACTTCGGTCACGGACATGCGCGGCAGCACGGTAATGCCGACGCCGCTTGCGACCATGTGCCGGATCGTCTCGAGCGACGAGCCTTCGAACGTCTTCTGGATGCCGTCGGCCGTCTGCGAAAAGCGCATGAGCTCGGGGCACACGCCCAGCACGTGATCGCGAAAGCAATGGCCCGTGCCGAGCAGCAGCATCGTCTCTTGCCGCAGATCGGTCGCGTCGATCTTCTTGCGGGCCTCCCAGGCGTGACCGGCCGGCAGCGCGACGACAAACGGCTCGTCGTAGAGCGGGCGCACCATGAGCCCCGTTTCGGGAAAGGGCAGCGCCATGATGGCGACGTCGATCTCGCCTTGCTTCAGAAGCTCGATCAGCTTGAGCGTGTAGTTCTCCTGGAGCATCAACGGCATCTGCGGGACGCGTCGGATCATCTGCTTGACGAGCGTCGGCAGCAGGTACGGCCCGATCGTGTAGATGACGCCCAGGCGCAGCGGCCCGACGAGCGGATCCTTGCCCTGCTTGGCGATCTCCTTGATGGCGAGCGTCTGCTCGAGCACACGCTGCGCCTGCGTGACGATCTGCTCGCCGATCGGCGTCACGCTGACTTCGCTCGTGCCACGCTCGAAGATCTGCACATTCAGTTCGTCCTCGAGCTTCTTGATGGCGACGGATAGCGTCGGCTGGCTGACAAAGCACGCCTCGGCGGCACGGCCGAAATGCCGCTCGCGGGCGACCGCCACGATGTATTTCAATTCGGTGAGCGTCATTGGGGGACCAATCAGGGCGTTTGAATCGATAGGTTTTAACTTATACACCGGCGGCGGCGATTCGCCAACAGGGACGTGGAGCTGCGCCCGTTCGCGCCCCCATGACGCGTATCTCAAGCCTTCAAATACTGCTCGCGTCCCCCGAGCCAGCGCGCCAGGTGCTGCATGACCGCCTCCGGATACTCGGCGACGAGCCGAGCCGCCGCCTCGCGGGCCGGCTCGATCAGCCAGGCGTCTTGCTGCAGGTCCGCAAAGCGCAGCATCGCCGCGCCCGACTGGCGTGCACCGAGGAATTCGCCCGGTCCGCGTATCTCGAGGTCACGCCGCGCGATTTCGAAGCCGTCGGTGGTCTCTCGCATCGTCTGCAGGCGTGCGCGTGCCGTCAACGAGAGCGGGCCGCTATAAAGCAGCACGCAAACCGACGCCGCGCTCCCCCGCCCCACCCGGCCACGCAACTGATGCAACTGCGCAAGGCCGAAGCGCTCGGCATGCTCGATCACCATCAGCGACGCGTTCTGCACATCGACGCCCACTTCGATCACCGTCGTCGCAACCAGCAGTTGCACGTCGCCGCGCGAAAACGCGTCCATGACGGCGGCTTTCTCGGCAGGCGCGAGCCGCCCGTGCACGAGCCCGACGTTGAGCTCGGGCAAGGCGGCGGCGAGCGTCTCGTACGTCTCCACGGCCGTTTGCAGTTGCAGCGTTTCGCTTTCCTCGATAAGCGGGCATACCCAGTACACCTGCCGCCCCGTGAGCGCCGCCTCGCGCACGCGGCCGATCACCTCGTCGCGGCGCGCGTCGGAGATGAGCTTCGTGACGATGGGCGTGCGCCCCGGCGGCAGCTCGTCGATCGTCGAGACGTCGAGGTCCGCGTAGTACGTCATCGCAAGCGTGCGCGGAATCGGCGTGGCCGACATCATGAGCTGATGCGGCTGAAAACCGTGCGCGCCATCGGCGGCGTTCGCCGCCTTCGCCCGCAACGCGAGCCGCTGCGCGACCCCGAAGCGGTGCTGCTCGTCGACGATCACAAGGCCGAGCCGCGCGAACTCGACCGTGTCCTGAATCATGGCGTGCGTGCCGATCACGAGCCGCGCGTCGCCCGATGCGGCCGCCTCGAGCGCCGCGCGCTTGTCTTTCGCCTTGAGGCTCCCAGCGAGCCACGCCACCGTCACGCCGAGCGGCTCGAGCCAGCCGCGCAGCTTGCGCGCATGCTGCTCGGCCAGGATTTCGGTGGGTGCCATCATCGCCGCCTGATAGCCGGCATCGATCGCCTGCGCGGCGGCGAGCGCGGCGACGACCGTCTTGCCGCTGCCGACGTCGCCCTGCAAGAGGCGCTGCATCGGGTGCGGCGCGCTCAGATCGGCGGAAATTTCGGC
>DASZGN010000264.1:0-15445 GCA_035938775.1 Trinickia sp. | reverse complement strand
CTGGCAATGGATGCGGGCCTCGTCTTGGTTGATCCTACGCAACAGCAAGCGATCGGCAAGAAGCTGACCTACCTTCGGCAAGTCACGCTGCCGGCCGGGATCTTCGACTTCGTGCAACACGTGCCCGCGCAGGACGTGGACATGCTGGCTGCGACGATTTCCGTGGTCGCACGCCACGACTTGCCGCCCGCGACGATATACGCGGTTCTCGAGGCAATGCGCGAAGTGCATCGCAAGAGCGGCTATGTCAATCGCGCCGATGAGTTTCCGAGCTACTCGAGCAACCTCGCTCGAACGGAGAGCCTCGTCGACGATTTCTATCGCAAAGGCACGCCTTGGGCTTACGCCCACTTTCCGATCTGGCTTGCCAGCGTAATCGACAGCTACGTTGCCTGGCTGTTGGCGTTTTGGGTTGCCGCAAGCGCAGTGAACGTGGTGTCCGAACTGGAACGATTCCGCCGCTTCGCGACCGTCGCATTCGCCCGGGGCGCGCTCTGGTGGGCACATCGGCAAAAGGCGAACGGCGTAGCGCTATCGGGCAGAACGCGGGCCGCCATCCGGTTGATCGAATCCGGCGTCGCAAAGGAAGAACACAGCATTCACGTCTTGCTGACCCAGCTGCGTGAAGCGATCGGCGTGGGACCGGAGGAAAGGGAATCGGCCGCACACCATACGGACTAAACGAGGACTCACGCAATGGAACCCAATGAAATCGCCAGCGAAATGCAGCGGACTTACGACCAGTATTTCCAGTCCGAAAGTTATCGCCACCGCTATCCGCGGCCCAATGCCGCTACGCTGGCGTATCTGATAAGAAACGGCGCATGCGAAGCCGGCCGGATTCTGGACTTCGGTTGTGGCAATGGGCGCTACTCGCTCGCGTTGCTCGCGCATTCGAGGGCGTTGGTGACGGCTTACGACATATCGCTGGCGTCACTGCTCGAGTTCGACCGCAGTTTGAACGAGACGCCGTATCGGGATCGCGTCACGTTTGTCCATGACGACCTCTTCGGTCTTGGCCCCGCAAGCTCCTGCGACTTGATCTTGATGCTGTTCGGCGTGCTGTCTCATCTGGGCGATCGCGCCACGCGCATCAAAGCATTGTCAAGGTTGCGCGGCCTGATTCGGGAAGACGGTCGCTTGGTCCTTTCCGTCCCCTCGATTTACCGCCGCCGGCCTTGGGAGTTGGTCAAGTGCGCGCTCGCAAGGCGCTTGGGCCGCGCGCAGCCGCCGCTGAACGAAGGCGGCAATATCTATTTCATGAGGCACGCGTACGGTCATCGGCTGACCTTCTTCTACCACCTCTATACGCTTGAGGATTTGCGTGCGGACCTGGCCGCGGCGGGCTTCGCGATACAGCATTGCGAGGCCGAGAGTATTTTGCCCGAGTCGTGGGTGACGCGATCGGACTTCCTTGCCCGTCTCGACGCGCACCTATCCGCCTGGATTTCGCCCGCTCTGGGCTATGGCATCCGTGTGCTGGCGGTGCCGACATGACATCTGGGCAGGTGCGCAGCATTGCGCGCAGCCGAGCGTTTCACGCGAAGCGGCTATGCGTGCTCGCCTGCCTGATGCTCGCGCTTGGCGCGGCGAACGCCGCCGGGCGGCTCGATACGATCAAGCAGCGCGGCGTGCTGATTGTGGGTGTCAAGACCGACTATCCCCCTTTCGGCATGCTGTCGAGCACCGCGACGCAAGAAGGCTTCGAGCACGATCTTGGGGCCGACTTGGCGAGCCGTCTCGGGGTGCGACTGGGCACTGTGAGTGTGACCGGCACAAATCGTCTGCAAATGTTGAACGAAGGCCAGGTCGATGTGACGATCGCAACGCTCGGCGACACGTCGGAGCGGCGACAGATCGCCACGCTGATCGAGCCGGACTACTACTCATCCGGTGTCACGTTGATGGCCCCGCCCGACACCCAATTGAAACGTTGGGACGAGATTCGCGGAAAAACAGTATGCGCAACGCAGGGCAGCTACTTCAACAGGACGATAGCGACGCGATACCTGGTCAACCTGGAAATCTACGCGAGCGGCCGCGATGCGAAACTGGGCGTGCGCGACAGGCGCTGCATCGGTTGGCTCTTCGACAGCACCGCGATTGCCGGCGATTTGCTGTCCCCCGAGTGGCACGACTATCGGATCCCTTTGCAGCCGGAATTGCTTACCCCTTGGGCCATCGCGGTCGCGCGCACCGAAAAGGGCGGCACGCTCGAGCGCTTCATCGGCGATACCGTCGCCGATTGGCACAGGAGCGGCACTTTGATCGCGCTCGAGCACAAATGGCGACTGTTCCCGTCGAAGTTTCTCGCGGACATGCACGCGCTCTGGAACAAGAAGGACGAGACCGGCCGCTATATCTGCCGACGTCAACTTGACGGACATTGGCCCGTCGCCTGCCGCAATCCGATCTTCGTGACTTCGACCGACGTCACCGGCTTGCGCAGGTGGGGGCTGTGGGTATTCGAGAAGACCGGGGTCAATCTGACCTATATCTACGACGACTACGAACGAGCCCAGTTCTTTCACGCGCTGTGGCTCACGCTGATGCTTACTGTTTGCTGCGTGTCGGGCAGCCTCGCTGCCGGCGTCGCACTGGCCTTGCTTTGCGCAAGCAAGATTCCGGGATTGAGCGCGGCACTGAGAAGCTGCGCACTGGTCGCGCGGATGACACCCCCGCTATTGCAAATCTATGTGCTGCTATTCGGTATCGGCGCCATCGCGGCCGCGCACTGGGGCGTGCGCTTCAACGCTTTCTTTATCGTTGTCCTCTCCTTGAGCCTCTACACCGGGGCCGCATTGATGTATGCGCTGGAAGATGCCGCGCGCCACGAAGGATTTGCGCTCAGTCCGTCAACGGTGGGTCGACTGATTCGACGCTCGTCGGCCTCGATCAGCGCCCTTCTCGTCAACGTGACGAAGGCAACGATGATGGCAAGTGCGGTGGCCGTGCCCGAGCTGCTATCCGTTTCGACTTCGATCATCGCCGAACATGGCAATGTCGCCACCATGATGAATACCTTGATGCTCGTGTTCCTGCTGTTCGTCTTCGTCGTGTTGCGCCTGTTGCGGTGGGCCGAGAAGAGGGGGTGCGATGCCGGGCGTTGAATTCGTCGTCAGATCTTTGTACGCTTGGACGCCCTTTCTGGCAGCCGGCTTCATCTGGAATATCGTGATTTCGCTTGTCGCCTTAGCCGCCGGCACAAGCTGTGGCTATCTGCTTGCGCTGTTGCGACTGTCGCGTGACCCCTTCTTGGCGAAAGCGGGAAACCTGAGTACCGCGCTCACCCGCAGCGTGCCGACCTACGTGTTCCAGTTCTATCTGGTTTTCATGCTTCCCGACACGCTGGTGCTGCCGTTCATAGACGCGCGCCTGGCGTTTCCTGCGTGGTTGAAGGCCGCCCTGGCGCTCGCGCTCGCGGTCGCGGGGTTCGTCTCCGATCACTTGCTTCGCCCCTTGCGGGCATCGCGCGAAACGCGCCGCCGCGACGCGTTGCTCTTCGTGTCGAGCTGCGCCAACTACTTCGTCATCATCGTGATGGCCTCCTCGACGGCGTCAGTCATCGGCGTTTCGGAGCTCGTCAGCCGCTGCAACACCGTGATCAACGCAACGGGGCGCACGGATATGATGCTGTGGGTGTATCTCTATGCGATGACCTGGTTCTTTTTGTTTTGCTATTCGGCAACGCTGCTTGTCCGTAAATTATCGAACCATCTCGACCGGTAAGCCCTTGATCCCTTGCGCCTACGCGGGCCCTCGACGCAGAGTAACGTCGCCATTCAATCTTTCAAATTATTACCCGTCCCTTCGCATATAAGGACGTCATTTCTCCGGACAGGTCTGTTTTTGGGCGGATGTCATAAATTGTCATGTTTGAGCGTATTCGCTCATCCAACATAACTACGTGTGTCCGCACAACCGGGGATAAAATGATGGCATTGCTATTAGTCGACGATGACATCCAAAAGAAGCGCGAAATTTGCGATTTGCTCAGTCATGCCGGCTATCAGGTTGATTTGGGTCAAGGGTCTCATGCGTCACCCGCTCATCCCGCCAGCAACGATGTGCGCAAGGCGGTGACGATTTTTCAGGTCGAGCGAGGGCATCCGCTTCAGCTATGTCTGGAGAACCTGGTCGGCTTCGCCGGTCGCCCTTGGCGTCTTTCATTGCATCAACGGTGTCTCGTGGCACCAAACGATAACAGCACTAAACTCACCAGCCTGGAGTTCACGCTCATCAAGGTATTCGCGACGATGGAGAAAGGAGAAATCGTTTCCAGGCGGAGAATCACCGATGAATTCGGGGAGCACTATCTGAGCTACGACCAGAATCGCCTGGATACGACGGTCATGCGTTTACGAAAAAAAGTGAAGATGCAACTCGGCATGGCGTTGCCTTTGAATACAGTGCGAGTGAGAGGATTCAGCTTCGATGATTGGCTACTGCTCGATCATTAGGATTCCTGTTTTCATTTTTCATTTTTCATTCAACGAGCCAGCTCGGAAATCAAATCATTGCCGTGGAAGTCACATCCACCCCATGAACGGCTGATGCGGCAAGCCGCGCAAAGTTTGCGCCATCATCGGCTGAATGCCTACCCCGCGCGCAGCCCTCGCTTCTCCAGCCACTGCGGATTGAACAATCGTCCAAAGTAGAGGCTGCCGCGATCGCAAAGCAATGTCACGATCGTATGTCCCGGCCCCATCTCGCGTGCGACCTGCACGGCGGCGGCCACGTTGATGCCGGTCGAGCCGCCCATGAACAATCCCTCTTCCCTAAGCAAGCGGTAGACCATCGTCACGCAGGTCTGATCGTCGATGCGCACGGCGTCGTCGATAGGCGTGCCTTCGAGATTCGCCGTGACGCGGGTCGATCCGATGCCTTCGGTGATCGAATTGCCTTCGGCCTTGATTTCCCCGGTCTTCACGAAGCTATACAGTCCGCTTCCATGCGGATCGGCGAGGACTGTCTTCACTGCGCGGTTTTGCTCTTTCAGAAAGCGTGCGACGCCGGCGAGCGTTCCCCCTGTTCCCGTCGAGCAAACGAAGGCGTCGACTTTGCCGGCCGTATCGCGCCATATTTCAGGCCCCGTCGTTTCGTAGTGGGCCTGCCGGTTCACCGGGTTGTCGAACTGGTTCGCCCAGATGGCGTTTGGTGTCTCTTGCGCCAATCGACCCGCTATCTTCTGATAATTGTTCGGGTCTTTGTAAGGCACCGCAGGCACCGGGCGCACCTCAGCGCCTAGCACACGGAGCAAGTCCATCTTTTCCTGCGACTGCGTCTCGGGAATGACTATCACGCAGCGGTACCCGCGCGCAGCGCAGATATGTGCAAGGCCGATGCCGGTGTTGCCGGCCGTGCCTTCGATCACTGTGCCGCCGGGCTTCAGCGCGCCCCGGCGCTCGGCATCGAGAATGATGTAGAGGGCGGCGCGGTCCTTGACCGACCCGCCGGGGTTCATGAATTCGGCTTTGCCGAGAATTTCGCAGCCCGTTTCGGCACTCAAATTCCCAAGCCGGATCAGCGGCGTATTGCCGACCGTGCCGACGAAGCCATCCAGCACAGGCATGATGCCTCCCTTCGTTGACGACGCGACGCGTAGCGCGCGATGCGTAGCGAGCGATGCGAACGCTTCAAGCATAGTCGTCAATCGAGGGATTGCGGCGCCTAGTCGGCCACTTCCATCACCAGCAACTGCGCGCCGTCCGCCACCTGATCGCCGACGCCATACAGCACCTCGGCCACCTTGCCCGCGGCGGGCGCTCCGATCGTGTGCTCCATCTTCATCGCTTCCATCACGATGAGCGGCGTGCCCTTCTCGACAACCGCCCCCGGCTCGACCAGCACCGCAATAACCTTGCCGGGCATGGGCGCGGTCAAACGCCCTTCGCCATGCTCCGCATCGGCGGCATGCGCGAGCAGGTTCGTCCACTCGAACGCGAGCGCCGCGCCTTTGCAAAACACGTGGAAGACGTCGCCGTGGATGAAAACACGCCCCGTCACGCGCGAATCGCCCCAACTCGCGCCGTACGCGTGAGGCTCATGACCCTTCCACCATTCGAACGCTTCGCTCACGCCGGCATGCTCGAGCACGCGGGCCTCGCCATTGCGCGTATAGACAACCGTGCAAGCCGCATCGTTTTCAACATCGCGCCAGTCGATCGTCTGCCGAAAGCCGCCGTTCAACCGCCAATGCGACAGCGCATCCCACGGCGACGCCCCATGCGCCGTGCCGCCTTCACGCGTCATTAACGCGGCGCAAGCAAGCGCGAGCGCTTCCTTGAACGGCTTTGCAGCAGGCGCAAACAACGCGTCGTGATGGCGTTCGATCAATCCCGTGTCGAGATCGGCTATCGCAAACGGTTCGCTCGCGACGATGCGCGAAAGAAACTCGATGTTCGTGTGCGGCCCGACCACCTCGCACGCCCGCAAAGCGCGGCTCAGTCGCGCCAGCGCCTCGTCGCGGTTCGCGCCGTGCACGATCAGCTTCGCGATCATCGGATCGTAGAACGGCGTGATCGTGTCGCCCTCGCGCACGCCGCTATCGATGCGCACCGGCGCTCGCGTCGGCTCGCCGATCGTGAACTCGACGCCTTCGGGCATGCGCAGATACTTGAGCGTGCCCGTCGACGGCAAGAAGCCGCGCGCGGGATTTTCCGCGTAGATGCGCGCTTCGATCGCATGCCCCTCGATCTTCAATTGATCTTGCGCAAGTGGAAGCGGCTCGCCGGCCGCCACGCGCAACTGCCATTCGACAAGATCCTGCCCGGTCACCATCTCCGTTACCGGATGCTCGACCTGCAAGCGCGTATTCATCTCCATGAAGTAAAACGCGCTGCCCGTCATGATGAATTCGACGGTGCCCGCGCCGACATACGACACCGCGCGCGCGGCAGCCACGGCCGCCTCGCCCATCGCGCGCCGCGTGCCTTCGTCGAGGCGAGGCGCGGGCGCTTCCTCGAGCACCTTCTGATGGCGGCGCTGCACCGAGCAATCGCGATCGAACAGGTACACGGCGCCGCCGTGTTGATCGGCGAACACCTGCACTTCGACGTGACGCGGACGCGTGAGGTACTTCTCGATCAGCACGCGGTCATTGCCGAAGCTCGATGCTGCCTCGCGCTTGCACGACGCGAGCGCCGCGGCGAAGTCTTCGCGCTTTTCCACCACGCGCATGCCCTTGCCGCCACCGCCCGCGCTCGCTTTGAGCAGCACCGGATAGCCGATCTCATCCGCTTCGCGTTGCAGCAACTCGGGGCTTTGCTCCTCGCCGTGATACCCAGGCACGAGCGGCACCGCGGCCGAATGCATGAGCGCCTTGGCCGCGGCCTTCGAGCCCATCGCGGCGATCGCCTCGACAGGCGGACCGATAAAGACAAGCCCCGCGTCCTTGCACGCCTGCGCGAAATCCTCGTTCTCCGACAAGAAGCCGTAGCCCGGATGCACCGCTTGTGCGCCCGTGCGCTGCGCGGCTTCGATGATGCGCTCGATACGCAGATAACTTTCCGCCGCCGGCGAGCCGCCGATATGCACCGCCTCATCGCAGGCCGCGACGTGCTTCGCGTGCGCGTCCGCATCGGAGTAAACGGCGACGGTCGCGATGCCGAGCCGCTTGCAGGTCGCTGCCACGCGGCAGGCAATCTCGCCACGGTTTGCAATCAGAATCTTGTTGAACATGGAAAGTCTCGCAAAGGAGCAGGCTTCTTGACGATAGTGGCCGCTTCGCTCGCCAGGGTAGCGGCGGTTGCGTGCGTGGTTCTTAGTCGCGCCAGGCGGGCGCGCGCTTTTCGAGAAACGAGGCGACACCTTCGCGCCCTTCGTCGCTCGCCCGAATGCGCGCGATGCGCTGGGCCGTGTCTTCTATGAGCGCCTCGTCGATCGCGCGCCCCGCCACGTCCGCCACGAGCCGCTTCGATTCGCGCACCGCGTGCGGCCCGTTCGCGCTAAGCGTCGCGGCGAGCTTTTGCACCGTCGCATCGAGCGCATCGGCGCTCACCGATTCATGAACCAGGCCGAAGCGCAGCGCGCTCGCGCAGTCGAAC
The DNA here is from genome assembly GCA_035938775.1 of Trinickia sp. Taxonomy (GTDB): domain Bacteria; phylum Pseudomonadota; class Gammaproteobacteria; order Burkholderiales; family Burkholderiaceae; genus Trinickia. The sequence continues at coordinate 7,400 of DASZGN010000264.1, read as the reverse complement.
TGCTCGGCGGTCGTGAAGTAGCGGCGCGAGGCGCGTTCGCCAAGTGCGCGCACGACGTACGGTGCGATCGTCGCCGCGATGAGCCCGAGGCGCGCCTCCGACAGGCAAAAGCGCGCCGTATCGACAGCCACCACGATGTCGCTTGCCGCGACGAGGCCCACGCCGCCCGCATAGGCATCGCCCGATACGCGGGCGATCACAGGCTTCGATGAGCGGTAGATCGCAGCCAGCATGTTCGCGAGACGCCGCGCGTCGGCTCGGTTCTCCTCGTCGGAGAACGTGGCCATCTTCTTCATCCAGTTGAGGTCCGCCCCCGCGCAGAACGCAGCGCCGTTGGCGGCCAGCACGATCGCGCGTATATCGTCGCGCGCATCGAGCTTAGTGAAGACGTCGGTGAGCTCCGCGATCATCGTCTCGTTGAACGCGTTGCGCACGTCGGGGCGATTGAGCGTCACCGTCGCCACGCGCTCGGCGATCGCGACTTCCAGCATGGCGTATTGCATTGATCCCATGGATCGTCTCCTGCCAAATCCGCTTTCGATTTCGATTTCGTCTTGTCGTTATCAGATGTGCCGCATGCGGGCGCTTACATCCTGAATACGCCGAAGCGCGTGTCCTCGATCGGCGCGTTCATCGCCGCCGACAGCCCGAGGCCGAGCACATCGCGCGTTTGCGCCGGATCGATCACGCCGTCGTCCCACAGCCGCGCGCTCGCGTAGTATGGGTGGCCCTGATGTTCGTATTGATCGCGAATCGGCTTCTTGAACGCTTCCTCTTCGTCGGCGCTCCACGTGCCGCCCTTCGCTTCGATGCCGTCGCGCTTGACGGTGGCGAGCACCGATGCGGCCTGCTCGCCGCCCATCACCGAGATGCGCGCGTTCGGCCACATCCACAAGAAGCGCGGCGAATAGGCGCGCCCGCACATGCCGTAGTTGCCGGCGCCGAACGAGCCGCCGATGATCACCGTGAACTTCGGCACCTTTGCCGTCGCCACTGCCGTCACCATCTTCGCGCCGTTGCGCGCGATGCCTTCGTTTTCGTACTTGCGGCCCACCATGAAGCCGGTGATGTTCTGCAGGAAGACGAGCGGGATCTTGCGCTGGCAGCAAAGCTCGATGAAGTGCGCGCCCTTTAGCGCCGACTCCGAGAACAGAATGCCGTTGTTGGCGACGATGCCGACCGGGTGCCCCCAGATATGCGCGAAGCCCGTGACGAGCGTCGTGCCGTAACGCGCCTTGAACTCGTCGAAGGCGGAATCGTCGACGATGCGCGCGATGACTTCGCGCACGTCGAAGGGCTTTCTCGTATCCACGGGAATCACGCCGTAGATGCTTTGCGCGTCGTAGCGCGGCGGCTTCGGTTCGGTGAGCGCGAGCGGCGCGGACTTCACGCGATTGAGCTTGCCGACGATGCCGCGCGCGAGCTTGAGCGCATGCGCGTCGTTTTGCGCGAGGTGATCGGCGACGCCTGACAGCCGCGTATGCACGTCGCCCCCGCCGAGATCCTCGGCGCTCACTTCCTCACCGGTGGCCGCTTTCACGAGCGGCGGCCCGCCCAGAAAAATCGTGCCCTGGTTCTTGACGATGATCGATTCGTCGCTCATGGCCGGGACATAGGCGCCGCCCGCCGTGCACGAGCCCATCACCACGGCGATTTGCGCCACGCCCTCAGCCGACAGGTTCGCCTGGTTATAGAAGATGCGGCCGAAATGGTCGCGATCGGGGAACACTTCGTCCTGATTCGGCAGGTTGGCACCGCCCGAGTCGACCAGATACACGCATGGCAAGCGGTTTTCCGCTGCGATCTCTTGCGCGCGCACGTGCTTTTTGACCGTGACCGGATAGTAGGTGCCGCCTTTGACCGTCGCGTCGTTGCACACGATCACGCACTCTTGCCCCGCAATGCGGCCAATGCCCGTGATGATGCCGGCGCCCGGCGCGGCATCGTGATACATGCCGAAGGCCGCGAGCTGCGAGAACTCGAGAAACGGCGTGCCAGGGTCGAGCAGCTGCGCGATGCGATCGCGCGGCAAAAGCTTGCCGCGCGAGACGTGCTTGTCGCGCGCGGCATGCCCGCCGCCCATCGCGACGTGGGCCACCTTCGCGTGCAGATCGGCGACGATCGCCTCGAGCGCGGCGGCATTTGCCCGGAATTCATCCGAGCGCGGATTCAACTTGCTTTCGATGATCGGCATTAAGGGACGCTCCGTCTCGCGGCCAGGATTGCAGAAAAGGTCAGAGCGTTTCGGCGAAAAGTTCGCGGCCGATCAGCATGCGGCGCACTTCGCTCGTGCCCGCGCCGATTTCATACAGCTTCGCATCGCGCCACAGACGTCCGACCGGATACTCATTGACGTAGCCGTTGCCACCGAGAATTTGAATGGCCTCGCCCGCCATCCAGGTCGCTTTTTCCGCGGTGTAGAGAATGACGCCGGCGCAATCCTTGCGCACCTGGCGCACGTGCTCCTTGCCGAGCGTATCGAGCTGGCGGCCCACCGCATACAGATAAGCGCGGCACGCTTGCAGGGTGGTGTACATGTCGGCGACCTTGCCCTGGATCAGTTGGAATTCGCCGATCGGTTGCCCGAACTGCTTGCGATCGTGGATGTACGGCACCACCGCGTCCATGCACGCGAGCATGATGCCGGTCGGGCCGCCCGCCAGCACGGCGCGCTCGTAGTCGAGCCCGCTCATCAGCACGTTCACGCCGCCGTTCAGCTTGCCGAGAATGTTTTCCTCCGGCACTTCGACGTTTTCGAACACGAGCTCACCCGTATGCGAGCCGCGCATGCCGAGCTTGTCGAGCTTTTGCGCGACCGAGAAGCCCTTCATGCCCTTTTCGACAATGAACGCCGTGATGCCGCGCGGACCGGCTTCCGGGTCGGTCTTCGCATAGACGACGAGCGTGTCGCAGTCCGGGCCGTTCGTGATCCACATCTTCGTGCCGTTCAGCACGTAATGATCGCCGCGCTTCTCGGCGCGCAGCTTCATGCTGACGACGTCGGAGCCCGCATTCGGCTCGCTCATTGCCAGCGCGCCGACATGCTCACCCGATACGAGCTTCGGCAGGTACTTGCGCTTTTGCGCTTCGGTGCCGTTGCGGTGGATCTGATTCACGCACAAATTCGAGTGCGCGCCGTACGAAAGCCCCACCGACGCCGATGCGCGCGAGATCTCTTCCATCGCCACCATATGCGCGGTGTAGCCCATGTTCGCGCCGCCGTATTCCTCCGAGACCGTCATGCCAAGCACGCCGAGCTCTCCGAGCTTGCGCCACAGATCCATCGGGAACTGGTCTTCGCGGTCGATCTCGGCCGCGCGCGGCGCGATTTCCTTCGCCGCGAAGGCGGCGACGGCATCGCGCAGCATGTCGATGTCTTCGCCAAGCGCAAATTGCAGTCCGGGCAGGTTGATCATGGTGTCTCCTCTCTCCTCGAATTTCGAAGGCGGCCGGGATGGCCAACGGGTGAGCGCGTGCGCTCTATTACCGCGCATTTTCACGCGAGATTGACGTAAGCGTCAACTTGTTTTTGAGTATCGCTCACGTTTGTTGTTGGCCAGTTAATACGCTACTTCGGTGCTAATATCGGCGGGACATGTCGCCGCCAGGCGAGAAATCTGACCATGACTCAAACATTCGACGAATCGAGGACCGAGGCGAACGGGGCGCGTCGGCTGCCCGCCGGACGCAAATCGCAGCAACGCGTGAAGGAGATCCTTCAGGCGGGTCGCGACGTGTTCTCCGAAAAAGGCTACGAACGTGCGACGACAGCCGAGATCGCGCAGCGTGTAGGCGTCTCGGAGGCGACCGTGTTCAGCTACTTTCGCGGCAAGCGTGAGTTGTGCGGGCGGGTCATCGCCGATTGGTACGACGAAATCATCGCGGCCATCGAAACGGGCCTGCCGCGCGACGGCAACGTGCGCCAGCAATTCGCGTTCATCGTGCGCACACACTTGCGGTTGATGCTGGGGCACGGGACAGGCATGTGCTCGCTCGTGCTCTCCGAGGGGCGCACGAAGCACCACGAGCTCGGCGACGAGCTGACCGCGTTGCAGCGGCGCTATACGGCGCCGCTCATGCGTGTGCTCGCGCAGGGGCAGCAAGCGGGACAAATTCGCGCCGACGTGCCGCTGCGCCTCTTGCGCTCGATGGTGTTCGGCCCAATGGAGCACGTGCTGTGGGAGGCGACGTTCGCGCATCGAAGCGCGGACATCGATGCAACCGCCGAGCGGCTCATTGACATGCTGTGGGCCGCGTTGCAGGCGCCGGTGCCGGCGCTCGACGCGCTCATGCGATTGAAAGATGACGTCGGCGAAGCGATGAAACGGTATGAAGCGGCGGCAAATGGACCGGGCGCGCTGGCGCCGGCGAAAAAAGCGTCAGTTGGAAAAAGGCGAAACGGCACGAAAGCAGCGGGTTGATTCGACGTTGATTCGACTGCGCGGTTCAGCATCTGCTTGTGCAGAATTGCACGGTGCTCGAGCAAGGGGCCTTTGCCATGCTGCTCAAATCAGACGGACATTGACCCCAAGGCGAGCCGATTCCTCGATCTGGGCAAGCAGGCGGTGTCGACTCAACGCGTACGAAAAGTCGGGGACGAAGTGCGTGTCATCGGCCATATCGCGGGCAATCGCCATGTACTCGCGCGCTACGTTTGCACCCATTCCGGTGCGCAGCGTTTCCGGCAAGTTCGCCATGTGCGCGGGCACAGGCACCGCCGACAGTGTTTCGGCATCTCCGCGCCCGCCCTCCAGCTTCAGGTCGGCCACTTGCAGGTTTCCATTAGTCGACGTAATGAGCAGATCTCCGTCGGTGCCATTGATTTCCCAGCGCAGGTTCCCGGCCCGCGAAGTACCGCCGCGATAGTGAACGGAGGCGACCGCGCCGCTCGCGAGCACCCCGCTGAGCGAGATATGGTCGGGAGCTGTCGCCGCGATGCGCCGCTTTTCGTCGACGATCTCGATCGTCGCCCGGCCAACGGCAGTAATGGCGGCGACGTTCTTCAGTGGGCCAAGGACACATTGCATGGCATCGAGCGCGTGAAGCGCCGATACCGAAAGCGTCGACGCGCCGTTGGCCTGGTCGAACATGTAAGCGTGCGCCGCATCGGTCTTCGCACCCCATGCCATCGCGGAGCCGACCAGCGTGGTGGCAAGCACGCCGCCGATATAGCCCTGGGCAATCAGCCCGCCGGCACGGGCGAGCACAGGCGAGTACCGGGCCTGCATGCCGATGAATGTCCGCACCTTTCGCTCGTGGGCATAACTGACAAGCTGCTGTGCGTCAGCCAGATTCGAGGCAAGGGGCCACTCGCTGAACACGGCCCTGCGCGCTTCGAGCGCTGACATGATCAAAGCCTTATGCAACGGTGCCTTCACCGCTACCACAACCAGATCGACCCCATCGTGATTGATCAGATCGGCTGCGCTGTAGAAGGCTTTTACGCCTAAGGCCTCGGCGGCGGCGCGCGCCGTGTCCGGCCGGCTAGTGCTGACCGCCCGCAACTCGAATTCAGGCAGCGCCTGGATGGCGGGGATGTGCGCGACCATCGCCCACCCGGGGTTCACCGGGCTGGCTCCTATGACACCTACGCCTATCTTCTTTGTCGTGCTCAAGTGTGTTCCTTTCTGTTACATGTGGGATGTGGCGAGCCGCAGCGCTAGGCCGAGAAAGACAAGGCCGGCAAACCAGTTCAGGCCGCGCCGCGCTCGCGCGGAGCCAAGCAGCAGCGCGCCGAACGTTCCGGAACCCCATGCGACGGCGGAGAACACCAACAGCGTGGCGATGACGAAGATCGCGCCGAGCATGAGTATCTGCAGCGCGATTCGACCGTGATCCGGTACCACGAACTGCGGAAGAAACGCGAGAAAGAAGATCACCACTTTCGGGTTGGTGAGATTCATGACGATGCCACGCCGGTACATCTGCCCGAGCGCGACGCTTTCCGTGCTGCCCGAGGCCATCATGTCAGCGGGCGCGCGAAACGCCTGCCACGCGAGATAGGCCAGGTAAAGCGCGCCAATTATCTTGAGAGCGGCAAATGCGACGTGAGATGCCGCAAACAACCCTGCCAAGCCAAAGGCCACGGCGGCTGTATGGACCAGCAGGCCGGTACAAAGACCAAGCACAACAACCATGCCAGCCCGCACGCCACGCATTGCCGACTGCAGCAGTACGAAGAGATTGTCCGGTCCGGGGGCGAGGCCCAGCACCACGGCGATGCCGAAGAAAGGAATGATGGTTTGGAGAGGAAGCATGCTCAATTCCTTTTCGCTGACGACCCCGGCTCAAGTACAGGCCTTTGCCCATTGCCGCAGATCGTCGATGGTGGCCGTCGTACCGCCGCAGAGACGTCCTATGGATCACGCGGGATCACTCCACTTCGACCACGACCTTCACCCGCGCGGTTCCGCTCGTGACCAGTTCATAGGCATCCCCCGCCGTGCGCAGATCAAAACGCCGAGGATCAACCACCGGCGCGAGGCTGCCGGCCTCCACGAAGCGCGTTGCCTCGCGCATCATCTCGCCGTGATGCGCGCGTAGCTTTCCTGTCAGCAAGGGATACAGCGTGAATACACCGGAATAGGTCGCCTCCTTGAACGAAAGCGGCGCGAGCGCGTGTGTGCCCCACCCGAGGGCACTGACCACGTGCCCGAAATGCTTCACCGCAGCGAACGACGCATCCAGCGTGGGACCGCCGACCGTATCGACGACCAGATCGAAGCCTTCGCCATGGGTATGAGCCTCCATGTACTGCGCAACAGGCTCCGTGCGGTAGTCGATCGGCGTGGCGCCGAGGTCCCTTACCAGGTCGTGATGATGGGCACTGGCCGTGGCAAAAACCTCGCCACCGAGCGCACGCGCCAGTTGCACCGAGATGTGGCCCACACCGCCCGAGCCCCCTTGGACGAGCACTTTCTTTCCGGCCTGCAGATTCGCGCGGTCAACGATACCTGCATACGATGTAATGAACGCGAGCGGCAGCGCGGCCGCTTCCCGCATCGACAGGTTCCGCGGCTTGCGAGCGAGCAGGTCCGCATCGACCGCGGCGTACTGGGCAAGCGAGCCCTGGATGCAACCGACGCCCCCGGTCATGCCGTACACCTCATCGCCCACCTGAAAGGCGGTGACCCCCGCGCCGAGCGCCACCACCGTGCCGGCGAGGTCGATGCCCAGCACCAGCGGCAACGGGTGCTTCGCATGCGCGGCACGGCCCGCGCGAATCTTGGTGTCGAGCGGGTTAAGGCCACTTGCCGCGATACGCACCAGCACCTGTCCGGGACCCGGCTCAGGGCGTGGCAGCGTGGTGACTTCGAGCGGGCCGTTGTAGCGATTCAAAACCAAAGCCTGCATGAACATCGTGATCTCCTCTCGCCGTGACATGACAGGGATGCAGTGGC
>DASZGN010000263.1:0-1633 GCA_035938775.1 Trinickia sp. | reverse complement strand
CGTCGCCAAGTCCATCCAATTCTCTCGATCTGCCGCAAACCGTAGCGAGTTGCGTCTAACCGTCGCTAAATAGCAGATCGAGCAGCGCTGCGCAGATGAGTGCAACGGCGCGCGGAACGCGTTACCCTCACACGTTTTTGCTCGCGCAAAGCCCCTTTCGCGGCACGCTGAACGGCCACCCGTCACGCATTCTTCGCACGAATGTTGAGCGAGAGCGTCGATAGACGTCCTGGCTTCGGAGCAGTAATTGGACATACAAGCGGACACACAAGCAACTGACGATTGGGTTGCGCGCAGCCTGAAGGCTGTCTGGCACCCCTGCACGCAGATGAAACACCATGAGCGGCTGCCGCTCATTCCCGTGTCGCGCGGCGCGGGTGCGTGGCTTTACGATCGCGCGGGCCGCCGTTATCTCGATGCGATCAGCTCCTGGTGGGTGAATCTGTTCGGCCACGCCAACGCGCGCATCAACGACGCGCTGAAAGCGCAGCTCGACACGCTCGAGCATGCGATGCTCGCCGGTTGCACGCACGAACCCGCTGTCGAGCTGGCCGAGCGCTTGTCGCTTCTTACGCAAGGCACGCTCGGCCACGCGTTTTTCGCCTCCGACGGCGCCTCCGCAGTCGAAATCGCGCTGAAGATGAGCTTTCATTACTGGCGCAATCATGGCCGCGGCGAGAAGCGTGAATTCGTGTGCATTGCCGGCGGCTATCACGGCGAGACAATCGGCGCGCTCGGCGTGACCGATGTCGCCCTCTTCAAGGATGCTTACGATCCGTTGATTCGCCGCGCGCATGTCGTGGCGTCGCCCGATGCGCGCCAAGCCGCCGAAGGTGAAAGCACCGCCGATGTGGCGCACCGCGCGCTCGCCGACGTCCGCCGCCTCTTCGACGCGCGCGCCCCGCACATCTCCGCGCTAATCGTCGAGCCGCTCGTGCAATGCGCGACGGGCATGGCAATGCACGATGCGTCCTACGTCGCGGGCTTGCGCGCGCTATGTGACGAATACGGCGTGCATCTGATAGCCGATGAAATCGCGGTGGGCTGCGGGCGCACCGGCACGTTCTTCGCCTGCGAGCAAGCCGGCGTATGGCCGGACTTTCTGTGCTTGTCGAAGGGCATCAGCGGCGGCTATTTGCCGCTTTCCATCGTGCTCTCGCGCGAGCACATCTTCGCGGCGTTCTACGACGACGACACTACGCGCGGCTTTCTCCATTCGCATTCCTACACGGGCAATCCGCTCGCGTGCCGCGCCGCGCTCGCGACGCTCGATCTTTTCGCGAGCGATGACGTGCTCGCCGCCAACGCCGTGAAATCGGCAGCACTGATGGCCGCGCTCGAGCCGCTCGCGGCACACGACGCGGTGCGCAACATGCGCCGCTGCGGCACGATCATCGCGTTCGACGCGGCCGTTGAAGGCGACGCCGCACGCACATTCTCTCGCCGCTTCTTCGAGCACGCGCTTGCGCACGAAGTGCTGCTGCGCCCGATCGGCAACACCGTCTATCTGATGCCCCCGTATATTTTGGACAACGAAGAAATTTCGCTGCTTGCCTCGCGCACTCGCGAGACATTCGAGGCGACGCTCACGCATGGAGGGCATTGATGTTGCTTCTCGATACCCTTCGCACAG
>DASZGN010000262.1:0-10651 GCA_035938775.1 Trinickia sp. | reverse complement strand
GCCCCCAATGCGTGCCGGGGAACGTGAGCGCGGCGAGCTCGTGGCTCTTTGCGAACACGTCGGCGTAGTTCAGCGAGCCGGCGTAGGCGAACAACAGGCCGATGCCGAGCAGAAAGCCGAAATCGCCGACGCGGTTCACGAGGAACGCCTTCAGATTCGCGTAGATCGCGCTCTCACGTGTGTAGTAAAAGCCGATCAGCAGATACGACACGAGGCCCACCGCTTCCCAGCCGAAGAAGAGCTGCAGGAAGTTGTTGCTCATCACGAGCATCAGCATCGAGAACGTGAAGAGCGAGATGTACGAGAAGAAGCGCTCGTAACCGTCGTCCTCGGCCATATAGCCGATCGTGTAGATGTGCACCATCAGCGAGACGAAGGTGACGACGCACATCATCATCGCGGTGAGGGAATCGATGAGGAAGCCGATCTCGAACTTCGTCGTGCCAACCCGCATCCATTCGTAGACGGTGCCGTTGAAGCTCGCGCCATTCATCACGTCGAGAAACACCATCGACGAAAGGATGAACGAGATCAGCACGCCGAGGATCGTGACCCGGTGGCTGCCCTTGCGGCCCACCACCTTGCCGGCGAGACCTGCAATCAGCGAGCCGGCGAGCGGTGCGAGCGGAACCGCAAGCAGCAGGTTTTCATTGAGTGTCGTGGACATAACCGCAGTGCCTGAATTTAACCTTTGAGCTGATCGAGATCCTCGACGTTGATCGTGTCGAGGCTACGGAACAGAGTCACCAGAATCGCGAGGCCGATCGCCGCCTCCGCCGCCGCAACCGTCAGCACGAAGAACACGAAGATCTGCCCGTGCACGTCGCCGAGGTAATGCGAGAACGCGACGAAGTTCGTATTCACGGCGAGCAGCATCAGCTCGATCGCCATGAGGATGATGATGATGTTGCGACGGTTCAGGAAGATGCCGACGATGCCGATCGAAAAGAGGATCGCGCCAAGCACGAGGTAATGCGCCAGGGTCAACATGTTTTTCTCCTCAATGCTCAACCATTTTCGCCGACCGCGCCGGCACCCGTGTTGCCGGGCGCCGCTGCGCTTTGCGCCGTCTCCGGCAAGGCCCTTTCCACCGGCATCTTCACGATGCGCACGCGGTCTTGCGCGCGCACCTTCACCTGATCGGAGACGCGCTGGCGCTTGCTGTCCTTGCCCTTTTGCGCGGTGAGCGCGACCGCCGCGATGATCGCGACGAGCAGCACGAGGCCCGCCACTTCGAACGCGAAGACGTAGTCGGTGTACAAGAGCTTGCCGATCACGAACGTGTTCGACACCGCGGCCGCGCCGCCTGCCGTACCCGCTGCCGCCGCGTCGCGCACTGGCGTGGCCGTTGCGCCGTAGCCGTGCCACAGGATCAGCGCCGTCTCGATGACGATGATCGCGCCAACAAGGGTCGCCATCGGCACGAAGCGCATGAAATCCTTGCGCAGCACGTCGGTGTTGATGTCGAGCATCATCACGACGAACAGGAACAGCACCATCACCGCGCCGACGTAGAGCAGCACGAGCAGGATCGCGAGGAATTCGGCCTCGAGCAGCATCCAGATGGCCGCCGCGTTGAAGAACGCGAGCACGAGAAAGAGCGCCGACCCGACCGGGTTGCGCGACGTGATCACCTTCAGCCCCGACACCGTGAGGAGCAGCGCGAAGATATAGAACAGTACGGTCGTGAATTCCATGATTACCGGTTCATCGTTAGCCCAACGTCAGGCGTGGGAGTTCGCGCGCATCAAGCTGCGCCGTGCCGCGGCGGACGCCTTCGCTTTTCGCCGCGGCACGCCAAACAACGGTCAAGCCGATCGCATCTCAACGATACGGCGCGTCGGCCGCCTTGGCTGCCGCGATTTCCGTTTCGTAGCGGTCGCCCACCGCGAGCAGCATGTCCTTCGTGAAGTACAGATCCCCGCGTTTTTCGCCGTGGTACTCGAGGATGTGCGTCTCGACGATCGAATCGACGGGGCAGCTTTCTTCGCAGAAACCACAAAAGATGCACTTGGTCAGGTCGATGTCGTAGCGAGTCGTGCGGCGCGTATTGTCCGCGCGCGTTTCCGACTCGATCGTGATCGCGAGAGCCGGGCACACCGCTTCGCACAGCTTGCAGGCGATGCAGCGCTCTTCGCCGTTCTCATAGCGGCGCAGCGCATGCAGGCCGCGAAAGCGTGGAGAGATCGGCGTCTTTTCCTCGGGGAACTGCACCGTGAACTTGCGCTTGAACGCGTAGCGTCCGGTCAGCGCGAGGCCCTTGATGAGCTCGGTCAGGAAAAACGTCTTGAAGAAGTTTTGAATTGCGGTCATGTTTTCGTCCGCCCTTTATTTCCAGATGTTCAGCGGCGACATGATCCAGAACCCGACCACGATCACCCAGAGGATGCTGACCGGCAAAAACACTTTCCAGCCGAGACGCATGATCTGGTCATACCGATAGCGCGGGAACGTGGCACGCACCCAGATGAACACCGACAACAGGAGGAACACCTTCAGCATCAGCCAGAAGATGCCCGGGATGAACGACAGGAAACCGAACGGCGCGCTCCAGCCACCCAGGAACAACGTGGCCGCGATCGCCGAAATCACGATCATGTTGATGTATTCGGCGAGGAAGAACAGCGCGAACGCCATGCCCGAATAATCGATCATGTGGCCGGCGACGATCTCCGACTCCCCTTCCACCACGTCGAACGGGTGGCGGTTGGTTTCCGCGATGCCCGAAACGAAGTAGACAACGAACATTGGCAGAAGCGGCAGCCAGTTCCACGACAGCAAGTTGACGCCGTGCGCTGCGAAAAAGCCGCGTTCTTGCGAGCCGACGATGTCCGACAGGTTCAGACTGCCGGAAGTCATCAACACGACGACGAGCGCGAAGCCCATCGACACTTCGTACGAGACCATCTGCGCGGCCGCGCGCATCGCGCCGAGGAACGCGTACTTCGAGTTCGACGCCCAGCCCGCGAGAATCACGCCGTACACGCCGACCGACGAAATCGCGATCACGTAGAGCAGGCCCGCGTTGATGTCGCCGAGCACCGCCTTCGCCTGAAACGGTATGACCGCCCACACGGCGAACGCCGGCATCACGGTCATGATCGGGGCGATCAGATAGAGCCAGCGGTTGGCCGCGCTCGGTTGAATCACTTCCTTGAGCAGCAGCTTCAGCACGTCGGCGATCGGCTGCAGCAGACCGGCCGGGCCGACGCGGTTCGGGCCAAGCCGCACGTGCATCCAGCCGATGAGCTTGCGCTCCCAGAGAATCAGGTAAGCGACGCACAGCAGGATCGCGACCGACACCACCAAGATGCGCACGAGCGCCCACACCGTGGGCCATGCCGCGCCGAGCGCTTGGGTGCCGCCCGCGTTGATCGTATCGAACAAGCTCATTTAGACCTTCTCCACCACGAGTTCACCGAACAGGCTGCCGAGCGCCGCGCCGGCGGGCGTCGCCGCCGACACGCGCACGACCGTCGCCGCCAGACTCGCATCGCGCACAGCGGGCGCTTGCACCGAGTGCTCGCCCTGGCGCACGCGCACTGCGTCGCCGTCCTTCAATGCAAGCTTGTCGAACAGCGCGGCAGGCAGGCCGATGGTATTCGCCGCGCGCGCTGCCGTCGTCAGGTGCAGCGAAGATGCGCGGCGCACGACTGGATCAGCGTGATAGATGGGCACATCGGCGACGCGCTCGAAAGCGCCATTGGCCGACGACTTGGCGAGCGAGCCGCTCTTCGCCGGTGCCGCGCTCGCGCGGTTCGACAACCGCGGCTGGATCGCGCCGCCATTAAGCGCCGCGTTGCACACGTCTTCAACCGTGTCGTACTCGAAGCCGGGCAGACCGAGCACATTGCCAAGCACACGCAGCACTTTCCACGCGGGGCGCGTTTCGCCGAGCGGACGCACGACGCCGTTGAACGCCTGCAAGGTGCCTTCGGCATTGACGAACGAACCGGCCGTTTCGGTGAAGGGCGCGATGGGCAGGAGGACATCGGCGTAGTCGGTGCCGTGCTTGAATGCCGACAGCATGACGACCGTCTCGGCGGACTTCAGCGCGGCAAGTGCCTGCGCCGGGTTGGCCGTATCGAATTCGGGTTCGACATTGACGAGCACATAGCCCTTGCGCGGTTGCTCGAAAGCTTCGCGTGCGTTCAGACCGCCCGCATCGGGCAAGGCGCCGACCAGATGTGCGCCGACCGTGTTCGCCGCTTCGGTGAGAAAACCGAGCGTCGCGCCCGTTTGCTCGGCGATCCACTGCGCAAGCGCGTGAATGCGAGCGAAATCCGGATGCTGCACGACGCTGTTGCCGAGCAGCACGACGCGGCGCTCGCCGTTCGTGAGTGCCGCCACGACGTCCTGCGCGGCAGCCGATGCCTCGGCACCGCCGAAGCCTTCGGGCAGCGCGACACCGCGCGCTTGCGAAACCGCCGCCGCGATGCCGGCGAGCGTCTCGAGCCATGCCGAAGGCGCTGCGACGAGTGTCTTCGCGCTCGGGATCAGCGAGTTGTCGTTGCTGGCGTGGAGCAGATGAAGCCGCGCGCCGCTGCGGGCCGCTTGGCGCAGGCGCGCGGCAATCAGCGGATGGTCACGGCGCAGGAACGAGCCGACGACAAAGGCCGCGTCCACCTTCGACAGATCGGCAAGCGGTACGCCGAGCCACGGCGCGCCTGCGAGCGAAGCCGAGAAATCGGTCTGGCGCAAGCGGAAGTCGACGTTCGGCGTGCCGAGCGCTTGAGCCAAGCGCTTGAGCAGGAACAGCTCTTCGACGGTGCTGTGCGGGCTGCCGAGCATGGCGAGCGCATTCGCGCCGTGATCGGCCGCGACGCCCTTCAAGCTCTTCGCCACATATTCGAGCGCGGTCTGCCAATCGGTTTCGATCCACTGGCCGCCTTGCTTGATCATCGGCTGCGTCAGGCGCTCTTCGCTGTTCAGCCCTTCGTACGAGAAGCGGTCCTTGTCCGAAATCCAGCATTCGTTGATTGCTTCGTTCTCGAGCGGCAGCACGCGCATCACGCGATTGTTCTTGACCTGCACCACGAGATTCGCGCCGACAGAGTCATGCGGGCTCACCGACTTGCGGCGCGAGAGCTCCCACGTCCGCGCGCTGTAGCGGAACGGCTTGCTGGTCAGCGCGCCGACCGGGCACAGATCGATCATGTTGCCCGACAGTTCGGAATCGACAGTCTTGCCGACGAACGTCGTGATTTCCGAGTGCTCGCCGCGGCCGAGCATGCCGAACTCCATCACGCCGGCCACTTCCTGGCCGAAACGCACGCAGCGCGTGCAGTGAATGCAGCGCGTCATCTCTTCCATCGAGATCAGCGGGCCGACGTTCTTGTGGAACACGACGCGCTTTTCCTCGCTGTAGCGCGAGGACGACTTGCCGTAGCCGACCGCGAGATCCTGGAGCTGGCATTCGCCGCCCTGGTCGCAGATCGGGCAGTCGAGCGGGTGATTGATGAGCAGGAATTCCATCACCGATTGCTGCGCCTTCACGGCCTTCTCGGACGTGGTGCGCACGACCATGCCGGCGGACACCGGCGTCGCGCAGGCCGGCACGGCCTTCGGCATCTTCTCGACTTCGACGAGACACATCCGGCAGTTGGCCGCGATCGAAAGCTTCTTGTGATAGCAGAAGTGAGGAATGTACGTGTCGACCTTATGGGCAGCCTGGATCACCATGCTGCCTTCGGGCACCTCGACCTTCTTCCCGTCTATTTCAAGTTCAACCATGATGGTGAATGGTCCTTAACCTATTACCGCTCAATCGTTCGCTCGCTGTCCGCTCGGCCGACGCGATGGCCAGGCGGTTCAATGAGGCGATGAAGTACCGCCGCGCTTGAAGTCCCGAAGCGCTTACTCACGCCAGCACGGCATCGGCCGTAGCCGGCGCGGCCGCATGGCCGCCGACGAGGCAGCGCTTGTGCGCGACGTGATATTCGAATTCGTCCCAGTAGTGCTTGAGCATGCCGCGCACCGGCATGGCCGCCGCATCGCCGAGCGCGCAGATCGTACGGCCCATGATGTTTTCCGCCACGGAGTTCAGCAGATCGAGATCTTCCTGCCGGCCCTGGCCGTGCTCGATGCGGTTCACGACGCGATAGAGCCAGCCCGTGCCTTCGCGGCAAGGCGTGCATTGACCGCACGACTCTTCGTAATAAAAGTACGACAAACGCAGCAGCGAGCGGACCATGCAGCGCGTTTCATCCATGACGATCACCGCACCCGAGCCGAGCATCGAGCCGACCTTGGCGATTGCATCGTAGTCGAGGTCGGTCTGCATCATGATGTCGCCGGGCACGACGGGTGCCGACGAGCCACCCGGGATCACGGCCTTGATCTTCTTGCCGCCGCGCATGCCGCCGGCGAGTTCCATCAATGTCGCGAACGGCGTGCCGAGCGGCACTTCGTAGTTGCCGGGACGCTCGACGTCGCCCGACACCGAGAAAATCTTCGTGCCGCCGTTGTTCGGCTTGCCGAGCTCGAGGTAGTTCTGCGGCCCGATGGCCAAAAGGAACGGCACCGCGGCGAACGTCTCGGTGTTGTTGATCGTGGTGGGCTTGCCGTACACGCCGAAGCTCGCCGGGAACGGCGGCTTGAAGCGCGGCTGGCCCTTCTTGCCTTCGAGCGACTCGAGCAACGCCGTCTCTTCGCCGCAGATGTAGGCGCCGTAGCCGTGGTGCGCGTGCAGCTCGAACGAAAAGCCCGAGCCGAGGATGTTATCGCCGAGAAAACCGGCGCGACGTGCCTCTTCGAGCGCCTCTTCGAAGCGCTTGTAGACCTCGAAGATCTCGCCGTGGATGTAGTTGTAGCCGACCGTGATGCCCATCGCGTAGGCGCCGATCGCCATGCCTTCGATCAGCGCGTGCGGGTTCCAGCGCAGGATGTCGCGGTCCTTGAACGTGCCGGGCTCGCCTTCATCCGAGTTGCATACGAGGTACTTCTGCCCCGGGAACTGACGCGGCATGAAGCTCCACTTGAGGCCGGTCGGGAAGCCCGCGCCGCCGCGGCCGCGCAGACCCGACGCCTTGACGTTGGCAATCACCTGCTCGGGCGGGATCTTTTCCTCGATGATTCGGCGCAGCTGGGCGTAGCCGCCGCGCGCCACGTAGTCTTCGAGATGCCAGTTCTCGCCGGTCAGGCCGGCTAGGATCAGCGGTTTGATGTGGCGATCGTGCAAAGACGTCATTTCGAAAGCTCCTCGAGCAACTCGTCGATCTTCTCGCGGCTCATGAAGCTGCACATGCGGTGGTTGTTCACGAGCATCACCGGTGCGTCGCCGCACGAGCCGAAGCATTCGCCTTCCTTCAGCGTGAACTTGCCGTCGGGCGTGGTTTCGCCAAAGTCGATGCCGAGCTTTTGTTTCAGATATTCGGCCGCACTTTCGGAGCCGCCGTTGGGGCCCAGCTGACACGGCAGATTCGTGCAGAGCGTGATCTTGAACTTGCCGACGGGCGACGTCTCGTACATCGTGTAGAACGTCGCGACCTCCTGCACGGCGACAGCCGGCATGCCGAGATAGTCGGCGACGAACTGCATGAGTTCTGGCGACAGCCAGCCGTGCTCTTCCTGAGCAACGGCCAACGCCGACATCACGGCGGACTGCTTCTGATCGGCGGGGTACTTCGCTGCCGCACGATCGATTTCTTTCAGGCCTTCAGCTGAGATCATTTTCTGAACACGACTCTTTCAATTCCTACCGAACGAAACCCTGCCGCGCTTGCGTACTGCGGCAGACCCGGCGCGCCCTCGTGGTTCCTCAAGGCACGTCAAGCCGCGCGACACGCACCGCGCGGCGCTCAACGGTCGACTTCGCCGAACACGATGTCTTGCGTGCCGATGATCGCGACGGCGTCCGCAATCATGTGGCCACGAGACATTTCGTCGAGCGCGGACAGGTGTGCATAGCCGGGCGCGCGAATCTTGAGCCGGTACGGCTTGTTCGCGCCGTCCGAAATCAGATAGATGCCGAACTCGCCCTTCGGGTGCTCGACCGCCGCGTACGCTTCGCCTTCCGGCACGTGAAAACCTTCAGTGAAAAGCTTGAAGTGGTGAATCAGCTCTTCCATGTTCGACTTCATACCCACGCGCGACGGCGGCGCGACCTTGTGATTTTCGGTCATCACAGGGCCTGGATTCGTGCGAAGCCACGCAATGCACTGTTTTGCGATGCGGACCGACTGACGCATTTCCTCGACACGCACGAGATAGCGGTCGTAGCAATCGCCGTTCACGCCGACGGGAATATCGAAGTCGACCCGATCGTAGACTTCATACGGTTGCTTCTTGCGCAAATCCCACTCGATGCCCGAGCCACGCAGCATCGGGCCCGTCATGCCGAGCTGCAGCGCACGCTCGGGCGTGACGACGCCGATGCCGACCAAGCGTTGCTTCCAGATCCGGTTATCGGTGAGCAGCGTCTCGTATTCGTCGACACAAGTCGGGAAGCGCGTGAAGAAATCGTCGATGAAATCGAGGAGCGAGCCTTGGCGCACTTCGTTGAATCTGGCGAGCGCCTTGGCGTTGCGGATCTTCGACGCCTTGTATTGCGGCATGGCGTCGGGCAGATCGCGATAGACGCCGCCCGGGCGATAGTAGGCCGCATGCATGCGTGCGCCCGACACCGCCTCGTACACATCCATCAGGTCTTCGCGCTCGCGGAAGGCGTAGAGGAACACCGCCATCGCGCCGACGTCGAGCGCGTGCGCGCCGATCCACATCAGGTGGTTCAGCACACGCGTGATTTCGTCGAACAGCACGCGAATGTACTGCGCGCGTAGCGGCACATCGATGCCGAGGAGCTTTTCGATCGCCAGCACATAGCCGTGCTCGTTCACCATCATCGACACGTAGTCGAGACGGTCCATGTACGGCACCGACTGGAGATAGGTCTTGCTTTCCGCGAGCTTTTCAGTCGCGCGGTGCAACAGGCCGATGTGCGGATCGGCGCGCTGAATCACTTCACCGTCGAGCTCGAGCACGAGGCGCAGCACACCATGCGCCGCCGGGTGCTGCGGGCCGAAGTTGAGCGTGTAGTTCTTGATCTCTGCCATGGCGCCCTCTTAGTGTTTCAAACCGCCGTAGCGATCCTCGCGAATCACGCGGGGCGTGATTTCGCGCGGCTCGATCGTCACCGGCTGGTAGACGACGCGCTTTTCTTCCGGGTCGTAACGCATTTCGACGTAGCCCGAAACGGGGAAATCCTTACGGAACGGGTGGCCGATGAAGCCGTAGTCGGTCAGGATGCGGCGCAGGTCCGGATGGCCCTCGAAGACGATGCCATAGAGATCGAACGCTTCGCGCTCGTACCAGTTCGCCGAGTTCCATATCTCGACCACCGAGGGAACGAGCGGGACATCATCATTGGGGGCGAACACCCGCACGCGCAGGCGCCAGTTGTTCGAGACCGACAGCAGATGCAGGACAGCCGCGAAGCGCGGGCCGTCATAGGCGCCGTCGCCGTACGTCTGGTAGTCGACGCCGCACAGGTCGATCAGTTGCTCGAAGCGGAGCGAGGGGTCGTCGCGCAAGCGCTTGGCGACGTCGAGATAGTCGCCTTGCTTCACGACGATCGTCAGTTCGCCGACCGATTCGGTGATGCTCGTCAGACGGCCGCCAAAGGCCGCCTCGAGGTTCGCTTTTAGGGTCTCGAGTTTGCTTGCCATGTTGTGGGGGGCTCGACTTATTGACGGGCGATGGTGTTGGTGCGGCGAATCTTGGCCTGCAATTGGATCACGCCGTAGACGAGCGCCTCGGCAGTGGGCGGGCAACCCGGCACGTAGACGTCGACAGGCACGATGCGATCGCACCCGCGCACGACGGAATAGGAGTAATGGTAGTAGCCGCCGCCGTTCGCGCACGAGCCCATCGAAATCACCCAGCGCGGCTCGGCCATCTGATCGTAGACCTTGCGCAGCGCCGGTGCCATCTTGTTGCACAGCGTGCCGGCGACGATCATCACATCCGACTGGCGCGGGCTCGGACGAAACACCACGCCGAACCGGTCCAGATCGTAGCGGGCCGCGCCCGCATGCATCATCTCGACCGCGCAGCATGCAAGACCGAACGTCATCGGCCACAGCGAGCCCGTGCGCGTCCAGTTGATCAGCTTGTCACCCGTGGTGGTGACAAACCCTTCCTTCAAGACCCCTTCGATACTCATTTGCTATGCACTCCAGACGGGACGGCGAGCTCGGGCCGCCCGTGACAAACCGGCGATTAACCCATCATTCCCAATCGAGGCCGCCCTTCTTCCAGATGTAGGCGAAACCAAGCAGGAGTTCGACCAGAAAGATCATCATCGCCATGAAGCCAGGCCAGCCGATGTCGCGCAGGGCAACACCCCACGGAAACAGGAACGCGGTCTCGATGTCGAAAATGATGAACAGAATTGCCACGAGGTAATAACGCACATCGAACTTCATGCGCGCGTCCTCGAACGCTTCGAAGCCGCACTCGTAGGGTGAGTTCTTTTGATTGTCCGGCTTACTTGGACCGAGGATCTTGCCTATGCTGACCAGCGCAACGCCTAAACCGGTGCCCACGAGAAGGAATAGCAAAACGGGGAAGTAGGCTGCGAGGTTCAAGACTATCCTCTTTCGGTTGGTTCTGAGCACCGCCGGGATTATCGCACTCCCGGCGGAAAATCACT
>DASZGN010000261.1:0-2439 GCA_035938775.1 Trinickia sp. | reverse complement strand
ATAGACGAGCGTGAAAAGCGGCAACCCTGACGTGAAGCCGAGGAAGACGCAGATCAGCATGTGCCGGTTGAGGAACGCGCGCCAGCCGGGATGGTCCTCGTGAGCACTCAGCGCGGGCGGCTCATGCGGCGGGTTGAGCATGTCTCGTTTGATGGTCGGCCCCTTCTGAACGGCGGCGAAACGGCGAAAGGCGAACGGCGCCCGCTTAGTGAGGTGCGCTAACTGCGCTTGACGCGATAGACCGCAAGACTACCACGCCAGTTCGCGCCCCATCGCACCGCGCGCCCGCCGTGCAGCACCACGCGATCGAGAATCTCGATGCCCACCGCGGGCGCGAGCGCCTCGAAGTCCTTGATCGTCAGCACGCGCACGTTCGGCGTGTTGTGCCACTGATAAGGAAGCGATTTCGACACGGGCATGCGCCCTTGCATGACCGACAGCCGATGCGGCCAGTAGCCGAAATTCGGAAACGAGACGATGCATTCCTTGCCGACTCGCACGGTCTCGCGCAGGATCGCGGCCGTCTGGTGGATCGTCTGCAACGTCTGGGAGAGGATCGCGAAATCGAAGCTGGCATCTTCGAAGAGCCGCAGGCCATCCTCGAGGTTCTGCTGGATGACGTTCACGCCGTGCTTGGCGCAGGCGAGCACGCCGGCGTCGTTGATCTCGATGCCGTAGCCCTTCACGTCAAGCTCTTGCCCAAGCAGCGCGAGCAGCGTGCCATCGCCGCAGCCGAGGTCGAGCACGGTCGAGCGCGGTTCGACCCAGCGGGCGATGGCCCGGAAGTCCGGGCGTGTGGTGAGCGAATCGATGGCAGCCTGGTTCATGCGCAGACCTCCTCGGCAATGCGTTCGTAATAAGCGCGCATGAGGTTGTGGTAGCGCGCGTCGTCGAGCAAGAAGGCGTCATGGCCGTGCGGCGCGTCGATTTCCGCGTACGTCACCTGCCGTTTGTGATCGAGCAAAGCCTTGACGAGCTCGCGCGAGCGCGCGGGTGCGAAGCGCCAATCGGTCGAGAAGCTCGCGATCAGATACTTCGCGCTCGTCTGCGCGAGTGCTGCGGTCAGATCGCCCTCGAACGCTTTGGCCGGATCGAAGTAGTCGAGCGCACGCGTGATCAAGAGGTACGTGTTCGCATCGAAGTAATCGGCGAACTTGTCGCCCTGATAGCGCAGATACGACTCCACCTCGAACTCCACGTCGAAGCTGAAGTTGTAGACGTCGGCGGCATTATCGGCGCGGCGCAGCGCGCGGCCGAACTTGGCGGCCATGTCGTCGTCGGAGAGGTACGTGATGTGGCCGATCATCCGCGCGACGCGCAAGCCGCGCTTCGGCTTGACGCCGTGCGCGTAGTAATCGCCGCCGTGGAAATCGGGATCGGAGAGGATCGCCGAGCGCGCCACCTCGTTAAACGCGATGTTCTGCGCGGAAAGCTTCGGTGTGGATGCGATGACGATGCAGTGCGCGACGCGCTCCGGATACATCGTGCTCCAGGCGAGCGCCTGCATGCCGCCCAAACTGCCGCCCATGACGGCGGCGAAACGCTCGATGCCGAAGGCGTCGGCCACACGTGCCTGCGCATTGACCCAGTCTTCGACCGTCACGACGGGAAAGCTCGCGCCATACGGCCGGCCCGTGCCGGGGTTGGGGCTCATCGGGCCCGTCGAGCCGAAGCAGGAGCCGAGATTGTTCACGCCGATCACGAAAAAGCGGTTCGTATCGAGCGGTTTGCCGGGGCCCACCATGTTGTCCCACCAGCCGACGTTGTTGGGCTCATCGGCATAGACGCCCGCGACATGGTGCGATGCGTTGAGCGCGTGGCAGACGAGCACCGCGTTCGAGCGCGCCGCGTTGAGCGTGCCATAGGTTTCCACCGTCAGGTCGTAGCCCGCGATCGAGCTGCCGCTCTGCAGCTGGAGCGTCTCATTGAAATGCATGCGTTGTGGGGCGACGATGCCGATCGATTCCATTCATTCCGCCTTCTGACTGAGCGGCTAAATGGTGTCGGCGGGGCACGGATGGGGCCGGTGCGCGGCTGACGACCTCTTTAGCCGCATTTGTAATGAACCCGGAGGTTCGCGCGCCCGCAATCGAGTCGACAAATCGGCGCGCTGCCTTAGCGGACCGGAAAACCCGGAAAAATCGCACCCGCTTAAGGCAATAGACCGCAAAGAATAGCGGAAAACCCGATAACGCGCTATTGGAGGATCAGTCGCAATTGCGCGTCGGCGTGCTCGGCCGGCGTGCGCGCGAACCCGCTTCTCGCAAAGCGGTGCCAGCGGCCGATCACGTACGTGACGACGAGGCTCGCGCGCAGGGCGGGGTCGTAGTCGGCCGGCAGCGGCGCGAGCGCCGCGGCATCCGGCTTCTGATTCGCATCGATGAGCGCGAGCCGCAGACATTGCTTGAGCGACGCCTCCACGCGTTCGAGCATCTGCGC